>CAXBFT010000081.1:0-8471 GCA_963974945.1 uncultured Alphaproteobacteria bacterium | reverse complement strand
GGGGTCTTCCTCTATTTTACAATTTTCTACACTAATATCATGCACGTCAAATTCCCAATTTGCATGCCTGAATCGTGTCGGTGTACGCAATGCGCCACCAAGTCCCGGATCGAACATTTTATCCCCTCCCACAAGGAAAAATAATTTTTTGGATATGTGAATATAGCAAATAAACAGCAATTCGCCTAAGAAAAACGGCAATTTAATTACGCTGCATCGCGAAAAATGAAAATAATAATATTATAAACAGGGTTTTTTATGTTAACTATGCGCGCTTAATCATTGATTTTACTTTATGACGTAATATTTGCGGCCATGTTCCAACATCACCCCATTCCGCATCAAGAATGGTTACCATCGCATGATCTAAATGTTCAAGCACGGCGTAATCAACGGAAAGTGATGTTATTTTGAGGAACTCCTCCGATGCCACGGAATAGGTTTTTCCATCATCATCACCGGCGTAATAGGCACGCTCTGCATATTTAAAGATGTCCGGCTCATACTTTTTCAAAGCCGTAAGATATGTTTTCGGACGCGCCATGAACATACCGGAATGCCAAAGATACGTTCCCTGACGCATAAAATCTTTGGCCAGTTTTGCATCGGGCTTTTCAACAAAACCACGCACCTTATAAACATCTGCATCAACAGATTGCGGAATATATTCAATATAGCCATAGCCCGTTTCCGCGCGATCAGGCACAACGCCCAAGGCAACGATATGATCTTGCGCATATTGTTGCGCGCGCAAAACGGTTTGCCCAAAGGTTTTTCGATCATCCAAATAATGATCCGTTGGCAGAACAAGCATTGTTTCGCCAAGATTTTTCAAATAAAAAGCGGCCAATGATATTGCCGCCGCCGTTCCCCTATGATCGGGTTCTAAAATAATGGCGCGCGGTTTGACGGATATTTCCGTGAGCTGTTGTTGCACCAAAGGCAGATAACTCTCATGGCAAATAATAACGGGTAAGCCAAAAGGAAGGCTGCGCAATACGGTATCTTGAAAAAGAGATTTTTTTGATAAGAGTCGTAGAAATGGTTTTGGAGAGGCACTGCTCGTCAGAGGGCGCAAACGCTCCCCCATTCCCCCCGCCAGTAACACCGGCGTTATTTTACACCCTTGTTCCATTATCATATCGCCCCATAAAGTCTTCGTAGCATTTAACGATGCCATCTTTTAGACACATTTTAGGTTTCCACCCTACATCCGATAATACTCGATTGTCTAGTAGTTTTCTGGACATTCCATCAGGTTTTTGTGGGTCAAAAACAATTTTCCCTTTATATCCAACCACTTCACCTATTATTTCAGAGAGATTTTTTATTGTGACTTCCTCACCCGAACCGATATTTATATGATCAAAACCAATGTATTTTCGTAATAATAATACCAGAGCATCCGCCAAATCATCTACATAGAGGAATTCACGGCGCGGATTACCGCTGCCCCATAGGTGCAATTTTGCCATATCTTCAACTTTGGCCTTATGCGCCTTCATAATCATCGCAGGCACAACATGGGATTGGTTTTCATCATAAGAATCACCATGCCCATATAAATTACATGGCATGGCCGCAATAAAATCACATCCATATTGTGTGCGGTAATAAGCAGCCATTTTTACCCCTGCAATTTTTGCGAGCGCATAGGCCTCATTTGTTGGTTCTAATGCCCCGCTCAGAAGCGCTTCCTCCTTAATCGGTTGAGCACTCTCACGCGGGTAAATGCAAGATGACCCAAGGAAAAGCAAACGATCAACGCCGATTTCATAGGCACTATGCATGATATTAGTGGCAATCATAATATTGTCATAGAAGAAGGTCGCGGGCGCAGATATATTAGCCATAATGCCACCCACCTTTGCGGCGGCAATGATAATAACATCGGGCTTATGCAATGCCATCCATCTTTTTACCGCTGCCTGATCGCGCAGATCCAAATCAGCATGGGAAACGGTTAATACTGTGCAGGCTTCCCCCGCTAATCTACGGCAAAGCGCAGCGCCGACCATACCCGCATGCCCTGCAACCCAGACACGCTTGCCTGATAAATCATACGACGTTTCTAACCAGTCTTTTGACATGACACACATTTTTGATCTTGTACAAAATGGCGGTCATAATCCAACATATCGGCAATAAGACCATCCAATGTAATCGCGGGTGACCACCCCAAAATTTCTTGCGCTTTTGCGGCATCGCCAAGCAAATAGCTCACCTCATTCGGGCGAAAAAATTGTTCATCGACACGTACCAATAAGCGCCCTGTTTGTGCATCTACGCCAATTTCATCCACCCCTTCGCCTCGCCATTTTATGATTTTACCAATGCGGGCAAAGCTCCGCTCGACAAATTCGCGTACCGTAATCGCAACACCTGTGGCCAGAACAAAATCATCAGCGCGCTTTTGCTGTAACATCGCATGCATGCCTTGCACATAATCACGCGCATGCCCCCAATCACGCAATGAATTTAGGTTACCAGGGGTAAGCGGCTCATCTCTGCCCGCCTCAATCTCTGCAACGATGCGGGTGATTTTATGTGTCACGAAATCTTCACCGCGCTGCGGGCTTTCATGGTTGAATAAAATACCATTGGCAACAAACATGCCATAGGATTCCCGATAGGTTTTCGCCAGCCAATACGCCGCCAACTTCGCCGCGCCATAGGGGCTGCAAGGATGCATGGGGGTGTCTTCGTTTTGTGGGGCGGGTGATGATCCGAACATTTCAGATGAGGATGCCTGATATATTTTTACAGATTTTTCCATATCCAAAAGGCGAATGGCATCCAATATTGAAAGTGTCCCCTTTGTATTAATATCAAGCGTCGAGGCCGGCGTTTCAAAGCTTACCGCGACATGGGACATCGCGCCAAGATTATATATTTCATCAGGCGCTATACGTTTAATCACCGCCATGACATTGGCCGTATCGGTGAGGTCACCCACATGTAAGGTGACACGATTATCAACGTCCAACGCCTCTAACCGCGCCAAACCATCGCGCGGCGCGGCGTAGCTATCCCATCGCACAAGCCCATGCACATCATATCCAAGTCCCAGAAGGTAAGCCGCCAAATACGCGCCATCCTGCCCTGTGATCCCTGTTATGAATGCTGTTTTTGGCATGATTACTCCGCCGCCTGCATCATTGGTTTTTCTACTACCGTTTCGGCCATGGGTTTGCGTTTTGCCTCTATCGTTGCTTTTCTGCCCTCGCTTAAGAACGGCCACAGGAATTGCTCGGTGAATTTTTCGGGCATATAGGTGGTGATGCCGATATTGACAGGCGGGCGGCGATCTTCTTTGAAATATGTACCAAACACCATATCCCAGAGCATAATATTCTCTCCATAATTGGTGTTGCCCTCCCGCAGGCGTTTACTATGATGCCAACGATGCAATTCGGGCGTGTTGAAAATCCATGAGAGCGGGCCAAAACGCATTTCAACATTACAATGGGTTAACATCCCAATAAACGCAGTCACCGCGCCAAGCCACATCACCACATCCATTGATGCGCCCAAGGCAATGAGCGGGATCATGCCTAAAATAATGCTATACAGGCTGTCAACAAAGTGAAAGCGCCCCGTATTTACAATCCAAAGCTTTTCAACGCTGTGATGGATGGCGTGGAAACGCCAGATAAACGGGATTTCATGCGCGGTGCGATGCGCCCAATACAGCATAAATTCACTGCCCACCACGGCCAAGATCACTTGCGCATAAAGCGGCCAATGAGACGGCCATATTTGCACGCCCATCAATCCGCTATCACCGCCCGTTGCAATGCTGGCACCGATATAGGCATTCACCGCCAACAGGATTTGAGACGTTCCCTTGCTGGTCAAAGTATGGGCGATATTGGCAAGATTTTGCCCGTCAGGTCGACGCCACTGCGTCTCATGCGGCATCACACGTTCCAACCACAATAATGAGATAATCAAAAATGCGTATGAGCCATTGAAAAAGATAAAGGGAAGATAAGGATCATCAAGCGAGAAACCATAGGCCGTTGCCCCCATACATGAGGCGAATAAAAACGGCCAAGCCATCCATGAGACAAGGTAACGAAGCGCGCCGCCCTCACCATTTCCGGTATTTTCACGTTTTTGTTTAATCATGTGATCCCCTTCCCATTTACAACCGTAAGCGCGATTTTAGCGTAAAGGGAAAAAAGCGCAAGTTATACTCGTATAATATAAGGGGGGTAGAAACGATGCCATAGAATCAATGAAACGGCTATAAATCGATTGGCGCACTGCGCGGCGGCATCAAATCTTCGATATTGGGGATGTTATCTTCGGGGATGTCCTCGGGCGCGACACCGTTAAGCAGGTATGATACGTTTTTAAGGGCGCGCATAATCTCTAAACGCTTGAGCATAAACTCAACATTTTTGCATTCATTTTTTAAATTCTGATACGTTTCGGATTTATTTTTATCCATCAGAGATACAAGGTTTTTTTCTTGTTCTTCACTCGCTCGTTTAGATTCAACTAATTTATCAATGAATTTTTGCGCCAAGGCGGTTTCATTTTCACAATACAGATTATAAGCATCCGATTGCGCGGCGTAGGTTACGGCCTTACGCATCAATTCAGAGTCGTTTTGAGCCTCTTGCGCATGAGCGATTAAAGGAAAACAAAGAAGCGGTAAAATTAAAAAGACGTTTTTTATCATTTCTATACTCTATAAAATTGCCTCCCCTTTGGCAAAGCATAAATCAGTATTTTAACGCTTCGCCGCGCGTTTCAGGCGATCATTAATCGCCACGCCAACGCCAATATCGGGGATATTCATCACCGCCATGCCCTTAAATTCCGTGCGATCAAGGTCGCGCATCATCGCGAATAAATTGGCGGCGGCCTCGTATAAATCGCCCTCTTTTGATAAATGGCGGATTTGATCGACAGGCAAATCGGCCGCAGGCGTGCCGTCTTTTACCCCCATAAACTTAACCCCGCCAAAGGAAAGCAATGCCTCCCCCGCCTCCAGATCAATGGCGTTTAATCGCACAGGGATAGAGGGCGCGTAATGTTTTAAAAGCTGCCCCGGAGATTTCACTCCATCGCCCTTATCACCAAGATCATAGCCGACCACAATCCCCAATGCGTCGGAGATTTGCTCCGCCGTGATACCACCGGGGCGCAAGATCACGGGAAGATCGCCGCTGCAATCCACCACGGTGGATTCTAGACCGACGGCGCTCACCCCATCGGCAAGGATCAAATCAACGCCATCCCCCAAGCTTTGCGCGACATGCGCGGCGGCAGTGGGAGAGAGTGAGCCTGACCTATTCGCACTTGGCGCGGCCAATGGAAAGCCACAAGCCTTAATCAGGCTGCGTGCGCATTTATGGGACGGAATACGCACCGCCACAGTATTAAGCCCCGCTGTAACCAAATCCGAAAGACCGCTATCGCCCTTGCGCGGTAAAATCATGGTTAATGGCCCCGGCCAGAAAACATCAGCCAGACTTTGCGCATGGGCATTCATATCGGCAATCTGCAAAACGCCGTCAACATCATTCACATGGGTAATTAGGGGGTTAAAGCTCGGGCGGCCTTTGGCCTCGAATATTTTTGCCACTGCCTTACCGTCCAAGGCATTCGCCGCCAAGCCGTAAACCGTTTCCGTGGGCATACCAACCAGCCCGCCATTTTTCAAAATTTCGGCGGCGCGGGCAATGGATTGAGGATTTGCAGCAAGAATTTGTGTCATAAAGCCAAGAGAGCCAGTAAAAGGTCAAAAAATCAAGATTTAATTGCGTTCGCTCCATACAAAACGCCGCCCGTCAATGGCTTTGGTGTGCCTGTGGTGGTGGGCATAGTCAGAGGAAGAGACAAGAGTGAGCGCACAGCGAGATAGGCAAATCCTTCGGCCTCTGTCGCATCGCCATTCCAATCCATCGCATCAATCGGCAAGAGTGACGCGCTCAGACGTTGGCGCAAACAGCCAAGCATATAGGTATTCCTACGCCCGCCCCCTGCAACATAAATGGCAATTGGCGGGGTCGGCATATGTTCAAGCGCACGCACCACGCCCTCTATCGTCATTTCCATCAAGGTCGCAAGCCCGTCTTCCAATGAGGCATAACGCACGCAATCAATGCTCCAATGATTACGATCCAATGATTTTGGCGGAACTTTTGCGAAATAGGCATCACGGGTAAAGCGATCGATAATATTGCCATGCGCCTGTCCCAGCGCTGCGATGCTGCCGTTTTTGTCAAAGGCAAGGTCACGACGGGATTTAATAAAATCATCCATCAAGGCATTGGCCGGTCCGCAATCAAAGGCGATTAATTCACCCTCTGCGCCGATATAGGTGATATTGGCCACACCGCCCAAATTCAAAATCATCACAGGCTTTTGCATGCGCGCGACCATCGCCTGATGATAAAGCGGCAAAAGAGGCGCGCCCTGGCCGCCATTTTTAATATCGTTTTGACGCATATCGCCAACAACATCTATACCCGTTTCATTGGCAAGTTTTTGCCCGTCGCCAATTTGCCATGTAAATTGATCATGCGGATTATGGGTGATGGTTTGCCCGTGAAAGCCAATTACATCCGCGCTTTGGCCAAAGGCATTCACCGCGGCAATATGAATATCAGTGACAAGGCGCTCGGCCTCATCCACCGCGGCATCGCGCTGCGTCTTGCCAAAGCATTTACGCACTTTATCACGAATCTCAATATCATATGGATGCTCGTAATATGCCAATGGGCGCACGACATCATGCCCATCTGTTTCAATCAATGCCACATCAATCACGCCATCCAAAGATGTTCCCGACATTAGGCCAATGGCTCTATAGACTTTTCGATCACTCATGTTATATAACTATTTCTCCTAATAGAGTCATTCTCGCCGCGATACGCAAAACCAGAATGACATAGAGTATAATAAGACGAAGAAAAGACAATACCATGGACAACTATAAATCAGAATTTTTAAATATCCTTAGTGAACGCGGCTTTATAAACCAATGTTCTGATTTCGAAGCCTTAGATGAAAAATTATGCGAAGGCGTGCAAAGTGCCTATATCGGCTTTGACGCAACCGCGAAATCCCTGCATGTCGGAAATCTTACGGGCATTATGATGCTCTATTGGTTTCAACAATCAGGGCATAAGCCCATCACCCTTATGGGCGGCGGCACATCAAAAATCGGCGACCCGTCTTTTAAAGATGAACAACGCAAATTGATGGATGATGAGACGATTCAAGATAATATTGATAATATCCAATCGACCTGTTTCAAACAATTTTTGACCTATGGTGACGACGAAACCGATGCGCTTATGGTTAATAATAATGACTGGCTTGACGCGCTGTCCTATCTTGCGTTCTTGCGTGATTACGGGCGTTATTTCACCATTAACCGCATGATCGGTTTTGAGAGCGTAAAGCAACGCCTTGACCGCGAAAGCCCGCTGACCTTGCTTGAGTTTAACTATATGGTGATGCAGGGCTATGACTTTCTTGAGCTGAACCGTCGCCATGGCACGATCCTGCAAATGGGTGGATCTGACCAATGGGGTAATATCATTAACGGCGTTGATTTGGGGCATAAATCCGACCGCGTACAGCTTTTCGCCCTGACCGCGCCCTTATTAACCACGCCTGATGGCCGCAAAATGGGTAAAACCGAAAATGGCGCGGTATGGCTCAACCCGAATATGCTCAGTGCATATGATTATTACCAATATTGGCGCAATGTCGAAGATGTCATGGTCAGCACGCTTTTGCGCCGCTTTACAATTCTGCCAATTTCCGAAATTCAGAAATTAGAGGCCCTTAAAGGCGCCGACATAAACGAAGCAAAAAAGATCCTCGCCCTCGAAGCAACCGCCATTTGCCACGGCCGCGAAGCCGCGGAAGAAGCCGCGAAAACTGCGCAAGCCGTATTCGAACAAGGCGGTGTGGGCAATGATCTGCCAAGCATCGAAGTCAGCAAAAGCTATATCCAAGATGGAATCGAAGTGATTGAGCTTTTGATTGAAACCGGACTTTGCAGTTCCAAGGGTGACGCTCGCCGCCTTATCCAAGGTGGAGGCGCGCGCGTGAATGATGTGCCTGTTTCAGATATTGACCAAAAGATAAGCCTCTCCGACCTCACCGATGAAGGTCATATCAAACTCTCTTCAGGTAAGAAAAGACACGCATTGGTAAAGGTTTGATAATGGAAAACACACAAACGGCAATCTCAATTCAGGGCCTAAACAAAACCTATGCGGGGGGATTTATTGCGCTTGATGACATTAATCTGGACATCGCAAAGGGTGAGATTTTCGCCCTGCTCGGCCCCAATGGTGCGGGCAAGACGACGTTGATCAGTACCGTTTGCGGGATCGTCAAGGCAACAAGTGGCACAGTATCGGTTTGTGGCAATGACCACACCAAAGACTATCGCGCCGCGCGTCAGGCCATTGGCCTCGTCCCGCAGGAATTGACAA
>CAXBFT010000080.1:0-8506 GCA_963974945.1 uncultured Alphaproteobacteria bacterium | reverse complement strand
CCAAAGGAACATCTTGGTTTACCGAACCGTGATGACGTGAAAACAGGTGTGATTACATATAAAATTGCTGCGCACGCGGCCGATCTTGCCAAAGGACATGCGGGCGCACAAAACCGTGATGACGCACTGTCTTACGCACGTTTCGAATTCCGTTGGGAAGACCAATTCAACCTAAGTCTAGACCCCGACACCGCGCGCAGCATGCACGACGAACCCCTCCCCGCCGAAGGCGCAAAACATGCTTCGTTTTGCTCCATGTGTGGCCCCAAATTTTGCAGCATGAAAATAACCCAAGACGTCCGCGACTACGTCGCCGCGAATCCAGAGCCGACAGCGGAGGAAGAGGCTGCTTAAAATCCCGTCTTTAATAGTGCATTACACTCATCAAGAAGCATTATTGAAAATTCTTGATAATGGTTTCGCTTGGGTTCCAAACGCGCGACTTTTAATCAAGGATCTAGTTCCTGAGCAGGGGCGCTTTATACGGGAGCCACAAGAGTTTGGCATGATATCTTTCTCTTCGGTTAAGCCTCATAAATCATCTGCTCATCGTGAGAAATTTGGTAACTACGGGATTGTAATGAAACAAGAATGGCATGCACAAAACTGTACCCATAAAGTTTTTTACTTAAAAAATAGCGGTTTTGTTTTTTCTTGTTTTAAGTTTTTGTTTTCTTTTGCTTACAAAAATTTATTGCAGAACGTTAGATACGAAGATGATGCATTTTATGGGATGGGTTATGAGAATAAAAATATAGCAGGCGTAATTGGGGCTAACGAATGGGTGAAAGCCTTGAGTATTTATGAATATCTTGAGCCTTATGAGAATAAAAATGAAAAGGAGTGGCGAGTAGTTAATCCAATGCCCTTATATGGCTTTGCAGATTCAAAAGAGGAAATTATCAAGAACATTGACCCCCCACAGAATTGGGCGCAGTTTCTACATATGCTCAAGTTTAATGCTGAGGATGTAAGTGCTTTCGTGTGTCCTGAGCCTGAAATTGAGAATTTGAAATTATGCCTACCACCTCATTATAAAAATAAAGAAATCATCGGGTATTGAAAAATAACTTTTTCCGCTGTAAGCGCAGATTGGCGAAAATTACACTTTTAGTCTAAAGTATTTTCAGTAAACTGATATTGTTAAAGTTAATCCCAACCTAAATCTGCGGTAACCGCCACCCGCGCTTAAATGCGATAAGCCGTAGCGCCAAAAACACCGCAAAAACCGCGGATATCGCATAGTTATTATTCAAACCAAACGCATCAAGCGCAAAAATACTAATCGCAATCATCAAGGATATTGTGCCGTAAAAATCACTGGAGAGCAGGGCAGGCGTTTCATTCACCAAAATATCACGAATAATCCCGCCCCCCGTCGCGGTTATAAACGACAGAACCATCACCCCAAATAACGGCAATTCCGCTGATAAGCCAATCAATGCGCCTGTCACACTAAACGCGACAAGGCCAATGGCATCTGTTATCACCAAAATGGCGTGATTTTCAACGCCTGTGCGTTTATGCAGCTTTGCAAAAAAGGCAAATGCAACCACGGCAACAACCAACCCAAACGCCCATTGGTCATATAAAACACTGGGCGTGCGGTTCACCAATATATCACGCAGCGCCCCACCGCCATTCGCCGTCAACATCGCAACAATAAAAAGCCCCATAACATCAAGGTTTTTACGCACACCAACCAAATAACCACTCAGCGCAAATGCTGCGCTTCCGATTAAATTTGCTGCAAAAAACATATCGATGTCCATCATGGTATAGCGTTCCTTAGCTGTGGTAAAAGCTTGGCTATGATAGGCGGGAATGCCGTCCGAGAATAGGGGGAATTTGTTTTTCTATGGCGCATGCGTGAAAAAGAGTCGTAAAAGATTGGGGAATGCATTAAGTAAGAAACCACGTCAGAGCATTGCTTTGAGCGCATCTAAAATATAAGGGCGATATAGTGACCGACATAAATGATACGATAGACCAAATGATTCTTTCCGCCGTGACCAAAGATTGGCAGAAGACCGCGCTTGTGATTTCAAAGGTTTTTGATAACCCTGATTTTGATCGAGAAACCCTTACGGGGCAAAATGTGGCCGAGCGTATCTATACCCTTGTTGAGGGCGGCACTTTGACCTCTACGGGGAATATCCGTCGCTGGCGTGATAGCAATGTGAAATTGGCGTGAGGTTAAACCGCGCGTAAATCTCTTTTTTCCAGAAAGTTTTTCTTGAGCTTTTCAACGTGGTTGATGCTCAATTTAAGACCTTGGCGAATATCGTCGAGCATGCACAGCTCTCGATCATCCATATCGCCATCAGCGGCCAAAATATAAAGCGAGGCGATGATGAGCTTATCCTTGCTTGCCTTATCCAGGGTTTTGACCATGGTTGATAGCTCCGCCGCGATTTCGGCTTTTTCTTCCATCATTTGATTGGCTGTTTCGGTGATGACTTGCGCGCTAATGCTTGCACCCGTCAGATGTTTGTATATGCGCTGTACTTCTGTAACTTCACCATCATCCAATACATCATCGGCAATTGAAATGGCAATCATGCATCGTAAAAGCCCAATGGAAAAGGCGGTTTGATCACCTGCGCGGATGCCTTCTTTGGGGATGTATTCCTTGCCGGCGATACCGATAAATGCCGAAACCATGGCAACCCCACCAAGGATAGCAAGCCCCGCACCCACCATAAAAAATAACGGATTAGCAGAAAGTTGCAGTATATTCATACCAATCAGGGCAAGGCCTAATACCAATAATGTAATGCCGGTTCCCAGAATTTTTGTTCCGCCCATGATGCGCCCTTTCAAAATTTATGGATGATCTTACCATATAATGCATTGGTTCGGAAAGTGTACGGTAAAAACACTTGATTTTCGATGCGCTCTGCCATATCTATAAAATCCCCTGATAATCGGAACGTAGCGCAGTCTGGTAGCGCACTCGCCTGGGGGGCGAGGGGTCGTGGGTTCAAATCCCGCCGTTCCGACCATTTTCTCTTTTATCTCATCATGGCAACATCTTCTTGCTTTTTAAGAGCGCCGTAGTAGTGTGCGGATATTATAATAAATAAAGGCAAGACAATGAGCGATACAGATAATACAGAATGGATTTGGGATCAAACCGAAGATACCGCGACGCTTACCACGAAACAGGTGGTAGAGCAGGGCTTACCCGTTTTGGTGGTAACGCATTATGCAGATGATCATAGTTGGGCTTTTACTTGCGGTGTGACGGATAATCCTGATGATGCATTGGTGGTTGCGATGGAAACCGTGGTCAATCTTGATCCAACTTTATCTGAAATTGCCGATCTTGAGCCGGGTTGGAGTGCATTTCGTGATTCTGTCGGTGCGCCATGGGAATTTGAGGAAGATGAGGATGATGACGAGGATTTTGACTTTGATGCAGATTAGTTGTTGTTTCTAAAGAAAAAAACAGGCAGTGTTGGGCGCGGTTTGTAGAGGTTTTCTGAGTGGAGCATAAGGGCGCGATGTTTTTTTCGTGTTTTATTGTCCTTAAGGCTTGACTCATAGGGGGGTTTTCTACTATTTTGCCGCAACCAATGAATAAGTAAACGAATTTTATAAGGATTTAGGGCTATGAGCCGTCGTTGCATGATTACAGGAAAAGGCGTGATGAGCGGAAACAATGTTTCTCACGCGAATAATAAAACAAAGCGTCGTTTTCTTCCAAACGTACAAGAGACAAACCTTTACAGCGAAGTTTTGAAGCGCTGGGTGAAGATGAAGTCTAGTACGCATGGTTTGCGCACTGTTGAGCATAAAGGCGGTTTGGATGCATATCTGACATCAACAGCCAAAACAAAGCTTGACCCATCACTTCGTTCTGTAAAAGCAGAAATCGAAAAAAAGATGGAAGTGAGTGCATCTTAATATAGATGCCTATTGTGATGCTATTGACCCGCTCAATTGGGCGGGTTTTTGCTTGAGTTTTTTATGCCTTAAGGAGAGCTTTGTACGATGCGGTTAGAGTATCCGAATTTTGCCTTTGACGTGACGGCGCGCGATGAGAAATCTGATGCGCGTGTGGGACGATTGAAAACGCCGCATGGAACAATTGAAACGCCTAATTATATCTTTTGCGGTACAAAGGCAACAGTGAAGAATGTATCACCCGCACAATTGCATGAGGCCAAGACTGATATTATCCTTTCCAACACCTATCACTTGATGCTTCAACCCGGTGCCGATTTAGTGGCAAAAATGGGTGGCTTGCATAAATTTATGAACTGGAATGGCCCTATGTTAACCGATAGTGGCGGGTTTCAGGTGTTTTCCTTGGGTGAGGGAACCATGGCTAATGAGATTAAAGGGCGTAGTAAGAAGGGTTATCAGAATAAAAATTTAATGCGCATTACTGAGGAAGGATGCGTCTTTAAATCCTATATGGATGGTAAAACTATCAACCTGACCCCTGAATATTCCATGGAAATACAGCGCAAATTAGGCGCGGATTTGTTGATGCAATTCGACGAATGCACACCATATCATGTTGATAAGGATTATACCGCACGATCAATGGAGATGTCTGTCCGTTGGGGGGATCGTTGCTTGGCGGAGTTTGAACGCCATGATAATGGCGCGCAGGCGCTATATGGTATTGTGCAAGGCGGGGTTTACCCGGATTTGCGTAAGTTTTCTGCCGAATATACCGCAGATCGTCCGTTTTTTGGCACCGCCATTGGTGGATGTTTGGGCGGTAGTGATGAGGAAATGTATACGGTTGTAGCATCGTCAATGCCGCATGTTCATCCTGATCGTCCTATTCATTTTTTAGGGATTGGTCAGATTAAGGATGTGTTTCGTTTTGTGCGCCTTGGGATTGATACATTTGATTGCGTGATTCCAACTCGCCTTGCCCGCCACGGTACAGCCTTTTTAAAGGGGCATAAGGGCGAGACAATCAACTTGAAAAATGCAAAATACAGAGAGGATGAAAGTCCGTTAGATGAACGCGTGGGTATTCCTGCCTCCTGCGATTTTTCAAAGGCTTATATTCACCATCTTCTTAAATCGAATGAGCTTTTAGCAACGCAGATTTTGGCGCAACATAACATTGGTACGATGAATATGCTTATGCGTGAAGTGCGCGCGGCAATTAAGTCTTCGTCTTTGGATGCGCTTGAAAAAGAATGGCTTGGCGTATAAAAGATCAAAATTCTGATAAAATTTTAAGTATAGTTAATAAACTTGTAGTATCATCCTATGCTAGAGCAAAGCATAAGGGATATATTTTGTGTCTTTAACATATAAAAACAATAAAATGTGGGCGGCAACGCTTCCGGTCTTGGAGGAGCATACAGAGTGGTTCCATGGCTTGGTTAAATCCTTGTTCTACGCGGGTGAGGTAGATGTTGGGTCATTATCGGGTAAGCCAACCTCTTTTGCGCAATGGGTGAGCTTTGCTGAGCGTGATGAAAGCATTCAACCTGAAATGCTTGAACGCCTTTCTATTTTGCATAGCGATTTGTTTTCTACATCTGATTTTTTATTGCAATCTGTGCAACAATCAGGGCAAAAGCCAAGCTATAAATCCTTTAATACCTTTATGACATTATACGAAGAATTTTTAAGCAATGTGCGCCGTTTGGAAAAAGATTTGCTGCTTGAGGGTAATGGCTATGATCTTTTCACAGGATTACGAAGCTCAAAGCTTTTATCTGTTGATGTAGCGCGTGAGCTTGATCGTTTAGCCCGTCATGGTAAGGGTTTTTGCTTGGCCTTGGCGCGTATTGATAATTTTTCAGTGATGAAGGAATACGCCCAGCAAAGCGAACTGGATGCCTATATTCGCCTTGTCTCTGATTTGATTAAATTGAGCGTGCGCTCTTTTGATGATGCGTATTATATGCCTGATAATGAGTTTGCTTTATGTTTGAAGCAAACTGATATTACAGGTGGGGTATCCGCGTTGGAGCGCTTGCGCAAAGAGTTAGAGCGCCAAGGCATTCAATATAATGATGGAGCAGTACTCAAGCCTTTAAGCATCTCTTGTTGTATTGCAGAGCCTGTTGCCGGGGATGATGTTTCCCAATTGATTTCCAATTTACGCGCTGATTTAAAACTTTCTGATGCAGCGCAATCGGATACTGTATTGAAATATCATGAAATGAGTCCGTTGCAGAGGTTTATGCAGCAGCAATAGTATTTTTATATTAATTATTCTTAATCACTATGTAGTATATTTTACATATGAATTTTACAGCGTCACAAAGCTTTGATTTTTCTAGTCTTTTTAAGATGATGCCTATACCAAGGCTTATCATTAATGTTGAAAAGGACAAACCCGCATGTGTAATACAGGCGAATGATATGGCTGTGCGCTATTTCAATATTAAATATACGGATATGATTAATCAGCCGATTAAAAATTTTATGGATACTGAAAATGCGCGCCATTTTGACCAAGCATTTCGCGTTTGTTTATCGCGTAAGCGTACTGTATCTATTCAGGCTTTACCAACAATACCGGGGGAGCTGAAAGTCTATGGCTTTTGGGTCAGTCCGGTTACAGCAGAAAATGGAGATGTTTTATATCTTGATGTTCTGGGGCAGCTTGATGTGAGTGATCAATCGATCTTGCAAAGAGAGCGCGATGATGCGATTTCTCTTCTTGCTTCAATCTTTGAGGTGAGTGAGGTCGGTATTATCGTGACGGATGAAAACCGTGATGTGGTGCGTGTTAATGACAGCTTCATCAGAACCTATGGTTGGCGGCGAGATGAAATTGTGGGCGGGGATTTTATTAATCTGATTTCCGAGGATGAAAAAGAACGTGCGCGCATAAACCATAAAAAATTCATTAGTGTCGGCGTGCGCAGCACTGGTGAGGGTAAAATCCTTCGTAAAGATGGCGGCGTTGCCAATGTTTTGTTTACATCAGCCACCTTGCGTTTATCCCAAAACAGGCGTTTTTTGGTGACGACGGTGATGGATATTACTTTGCGTAAGCAAATGGAACAGTCTTTGCGTTTGGCAAAAGAGCAGGCTGATGCTGCTAATCGTTCAAAATCAACCTTCCTTGCAAATATGAGCCATGAACTTCGTACGCCGCTTAATGCAATTATCGGCTTTTCTGAATTGATGATGAAGGAAACATTCGGCCCCATCGGGCATGACAAATACAGTGAATATTTAGGTGATGTTCATGTGAGCGCCGGGCATTTACTAGGAATTATTAATGAAGTTTTGGATATGTCAAAAATCGAAGCGGGGCGCTTAGATCTTTCCGAAGAAGAATTTGATATGCATGAGATAATTGTCTCAGTTTGTAGAATGATGAGTTCACGCATCTTCGCCAACAATATCGAATTACGCTTTGATGAGCAGAGCGCGCATATTATTGTAAAAGCAGATTATCGTTTGATCCGACAAGTTTTGATTAATTTGATCACAAATGCAATTAAGTTTTCTCATAATGGCGGTGTTATTGCTGTGGGCTTGGCGCTGGATGATGGGGGAGGGTGCCTGATTTCAGTGAAGGATCAAGGAATTGGCATTAAACATGATAAAATTAAACAAGCCATGGAGCCATTTGGGCAGGTGAGCGATTCTGCGGATACGCGCTCCATTAACGAGCAAGGCACAGGGTTGGGCTTGCCGTTGGCAAAGGCGATGGTTGAAATGCATGACGGAACATTTGGCATTGAGTCAGAGTTCGGGGCAGGCACAACGGTGCTGTTTGCACTTCCTGCTTCCAGGGTATTGCCTTATCCCTCATAAAGCACTTGCAAGTGATTATTTGCGGTTCTACAATGCGACATACGAAACATAAGATGAATGAGGTTTGTTAATTATGTCTGATCTGGAGCAGCGCTGCGCGGAAGCGGGTTTGAAAATGACGGGACAAAGACGTGTTATTTTGCAGGTTCTTGGACAGGCGGAAGACCACCCATCTGTTGAAGATGTGTATGACCGCGCAAAAAAAATTGATTCCTCTGTGAGTATTGCAACAGTTTATCGGACTCTCAGTTTACTGGATGAGCTTGATTTGGTGACGCGCCATGAATTTCAGGAGGGCTATTCCCGTTATGAAGTAAAAGATGACCATCATCATCATTTGGTTGATCTTGAAACCGGTGAAGTTGTTGAATTTCAAAACGATGAGCTTGAAAAAATTAAAGAAAAAATTGCACGTGACCTTGGATATGAGCTTATAGATCACCGCTTAGAGCTCTATGGCAAAAAGTTGGTGAAGTAGTTATGTGTGAAATTCGTATTGAAGATGGTGTGCGCGCGGCGCAAAGTTGTAAATGTTATCAGGCCGTAATGAGGGCATATAGCGCGATGATTGGTGCAGGGCAACCACCAAATATAGCGCAAGATGTCGCCATTACTGTCTATAGCTATCACCATCCGCAAGATACCAAAGCCAATCAGTCTTTAACGGTTGAGCGTTGGCTTAACGAAGGACATCTACACTAAATGATAGATGAAGATCGCATGAGCCTGCCTGTCCATCTGTGGATTG
>CAXBFT010000079.1:0-8540 GCA_963974945.1 uncultured Alphaproteobacteria bacterium | reverse complement strand
GACTTTGCGCATATTCTGACAGGAATGAGCGATAAGCATTACGCGGTGAAGGCTCCCGTCTTCCCATTTAACCGCTTCCCGGGTGTTGACCCACTGCTAGGCCCGGAAATGAAATCTACGGGCGAAGTGATTGGCCTTGATAAAGACCTTGCCCATGCGATTGCAAAATCACAACTTGGCGCAGGTGTTAATCTTCCAACCAGTGGTCGTGTATTTATCTCTGTAAAAAATGCGGATAAACCAAACCTTCTCCCCATCGCAAAAGAGCTTGTTGATATTGGCTTTGAGATCGTCGCGACGGGTGGAACATGCACATTCCTGAAGGAAAACGGTATTCAGGCCAAGCGCGTGAATAAAGTGCTTGAAGGGCAACCGCATATTATCGATGCCATTATCAATAATGAAATCCAATTGGTAATTAATACAACCACAAAAAGCTCTCAAGCGGTTTCAGATTCATCCTCAATCCGCCGCATGGCCTTGATGAATAAAATCCCGTATTACACGCTGATGACGGCGGCAACAGCGGCGGTTCAGGCCATACATGCGTTGAAAGATCGTGATCTGGATGTGGCCCCACTACAAAGCTATTTCGAGGATAAGAATAAGAGCGAAGCCGCTTAAGCTTGACCTTTTATTACGTTTGAATTACCTTTTAAACATTCCCGCCTTTTATGAAGGCGGGGATTTGTTTTATTGACTATATTTATATTAGGAAAATACCATGGATCAAATTCCAGTTACAAAAATCGGTTTTGAAAGATTATCAAAAGAGCTTGAGCATCTTAAAAAAGTTGCGCGCCCCGCAGTTATCGAATCTATTGCAACAGCGCGTGAGCATGGTGACCTGAAAGAAAATGCGGAATATCACGCCGCGCGTGAACAACAAAGCTTTATCGAAGGGCGAATTTTGGAATTAGACGCGGTTACAAGTCGCGCGCAAATCATTGACCCATCGCAACTTAACGGCTCTACCGTAAAATTTGGTGCGACGGTACATATCGTTGATGAAGATACGGATGAGGAAGAAACATACCAAATCGTTGGTGATTATGAATCGGACATGAAGGCCGGAAAACTTTCCATCAGCGCCCCCGTTGCCCGCGCATTAATCGGTAAATCAGAAGGCGATTCCGTTAAGGTCAAAACGCCAAAAGGCGCACGTACCTACGAGATTTTGAATATTCTCTATAAATAAGCAGGAATAAATGATGAGCAACAAAAATCAAACAGCCTCTATCTTTTGTCTGGGCCTGTTTTTAGCCTTTGGGCTTGCTGCTTGCGGATATTTTATTGGCCAGACAATGTATAACGCCAAAGTAGCTATCAATATTGCCGAAGCCAAAGGCCTTGCAGAGCGCCGCGTTAAATCAGATCGCGGAAATTGGAGTATTTCATTTTCTGTCGCTGGCATAAAACAGGATCAAATCCCTGCTCTTTATGAATTATCTGAAAAAAATCAAAACCGTATCATCACAGTGCTTAAGGAAAATGGCCTCGAAGAGAGTGAAATTTCACCGGGGGTTATTGATTACCAATATAGTGAATATCGCGATGACAACCAAAAGCTTGTCGATGAACGCCACACCCTAACGGGGCAAATTAATGTGGAAACAAGCAAGGTTGATGTTATTACCAATGCGCGTTCTGCGGTTAATAAACTGATTGCAGAGGGAATTAATATCCAAAACTACGCCCCGACCTATCGCTTTACAGGCTTGAATGAAGTTAAGCCTGAAATGTTACGTGAGGCAGCGAAAAATGCGCGCATCGCCGCAAATGAATTTGCCGAAAATGCAGGCGCAAAAGTCGGTGGCATCAGAGAAGCACGCCAAGGAAATTTCTTTATCCGTGATGCAGGTGAAGAATATGGCGACACGAATAAAATTGAAAAAGACGTACGCGTCGTCACCACAATTACTTTTTATCTGGAATAATTGCCCAGCCTAAACCAATGCATTCAGACGTTCAATATCTGTTGATAGTGAAATACTATTATCTCCGCCCAATTGTGATGCAATATCTCTTGCGCTTTTCTCTGCCTGAGCAAGGTTCAATGCCTCCTCAGAAAGGGCAATCTGATCAACGGGAGATGACGGTGATTTTTGTGTATCTTTGGCTTCGTTTTGTTTTGAAACTGTATTTTTAACAGACTGTGTTTGTTGCGCCTGTCCTATTGGGTTAATTAAATCAACCATTTTACCACGCTCCTTGCGCTTATTTTACTCAAGCTACTATATTCATAATACATGAATAAACTATAAATTACAGTATTTTAGTTTTCCAAAACACTCTTAATACCTTAAAAATTGGCTCACGCTGCAACAGGGGTGACATTATATCATACCCCTGTACTCGAATTTGTTGAGCGTAAAGATCACCTAACGCAATCATACCTTTTAAAAAGACATTATCAGCGCTAACCTTCTCCGGCATCTCATCCATGATTTCCTGTACTAAATCACAAACACGCTTGCGGCATTCCTCTTCGAAGATGTTATCAATAGTAATATCATGCCTTGTCGTTAAATCTTCGGGCAATAATAACCGCCCTTGCCGTGCATAGAAAGGCGTTGCGCGTAGAACACCGATCAGTGCCGATTTTATCGCCATTGGCTGTATAAATTCTTGCGCCGGATCATCGCCCATAATTTTAACAATCAATTCCAATAAGGGCGTCATTGTAAAATCTGCGTAATTCATCAACCCTTCAATATTTCCGGGTTGGACATTTTCCAAATCAAATTCACGCGCATAGATCAGCTTTTCAAAGGTCTCACGCGGCAAGTCACGAGTTTTAATTGCAGCTTCTAAAGGCTTAAGAACCTCATGCTCGGGCGCGGCATGCCCATCATAAATGCCGCCAATCATATCACGCCACCATTGCAGACGGATAAGCCCCAAAGTAGATTCGCTTACCACCTCTCGGGTTTTGGCAATCTCATAATTAAACGCCAAGACCGCCCAAACATCTTCCCGATATTGCGCAGGTACAAACATAGACAGCAAAAATCGATCAGGGTCAGCATTGCGCACCAAGTCACCGCAATAAGGTAATTTATTATTTTTCTGCTTTTCCATGCATAAAGCCCTTTATATAACCTGCCAAAAACTCTACTCTACGCCTATCAGTTTTTACACGATAAGCAAAGCAAGGAGAAATATAATGTCTGCTTTTGATCTACCGGAATTACCATATGCCTATGACGCGCTTGATCCCTATATGTCCGCTGAGACATTGGAATATCACCATGACAAGCACCATAATGCCTATGTCACAAATGGCAATAAAATCCTTGAAGGTTTGCCAAATATGGGCGCAACATTGGAAGAAATTGTTATTAATGCCCATAAACAAGGTGAACAAGGCCGTTTCAACAATGCGGCGCAACACTGGAATCATAAATTATTCTGGGACTGGATGAAGCCAAATGGCGGCGGTAATCGCCCTGGTAATCTTGAATCTGCCCTTAATGATAGCTTCGGTAGTTTTGATGCCTTCCGCGAAAAATTCTTGCAAGCGGGCGCAACACAATTCGGTTCAGGTTGGTGCTGGCTCGTGATGAATAATGACGGTAAATTAGAAGTGACCAAAACACCA
The DNA here is from genome assembly GCA_963974945.1 of uncultured Alphaproteobacteria bacterium. Lineage (GTDB taxonomy): Bacteria > Pseudomonadota > Alphaproteobacteria > Micavibrionales > Micavibrionaceae > UBA1672. Next base: position 4,939 of record CAXBFT010000079.1, on the reverse strand, counting down.
AATGGTGAGAACCCATTGATCCATGGTCAAACGGCTTTGCTTGGTTGTGATGTATGGGAGCATAGCTACTACATTGATTACCGCAATGCCCGCCCGAAATATCTTGAGGCATTTGTTGATGAGCTTGTGAACTGGGAATATGTTACAGAATTATTCGAAAAAGGCCCACTGAAATTGGCGGCATAAAATAAGATTTAAAGAAAAAGGGAGCCTTAAACAGCTCCCTTTTTTATATTCTCATTTCGTTTAATTTATTTACAGCCCAAAGAAATAGGCGTTCCCTTATACGTGTCATTCTCACAAATCGCATCACTCGCGCCAGGCGCAACACGATCAAGAGTCTCAAGAACTTGCGTTGCGGGAGCAATAAATTTGCTCTGATCTGCCCCCTGACTGATCGCTCCACTCACTTGGGCATTAAAATTATCTGCCATCTTGGCTATTGTTGCGGCCATACGCGGATTTGCTACATCCAATGCATTAGAACGAATATCTTTTAAATTTTGTGAGTCTTTTTGTTGTGTTCCTTCGACAGCTGGACTACCACTACGAGCCTCAGTATTAGAATTCGTCTGAGAAGAAGCCTTATTTTCTTTTTCAGCAGTCGCCGCACTATTCCTTAAATTCCGCAGCATCCCCTGCGCTTCATTATACGCATCGGAACCACCATTTTCCTGAGCATAGCTTTCAATAATATCTGCCTGTGCATCAAAACCTTTATCACGAAAAGCCGCAACCATCTGCGCGGAGCTTTCATGAAACTCTCCTTGGTCTTTAACCAAACTGCTCAACCTATTAATTGCCGAACTAGCAACATTACAAACATCTCTTGTCGCGGCTGTGTCATCCAAACGAATAAGTCTTTGGGTTATATCATTGACCAAGGCAGAAGAATGTGTGGGTGCTGGTTCAGTCTTTGCCGATTGCTGCGAAGTTTGTGCTTGCACGCCTGCCGTTTGCTTTGCAATGATCTCTGCCATATATGGATTAGTTGTAAGCTGCTCCCCCGCTACCCCCGAATTAAGGGCAATGTCATCTATTTTTTGAACATCATCTGCATTCAAACGTTTATCAGCGGGGATTTCATTGCGTATTTTTAATTCATCTTCCCCTGCAAGTGCCACATTTTTAATTTTATAAATTGCGTCCTGATCAATCTCAATGGCAGGCAAATACCCTTTAGCACGCCCTGCAGGATGCGAAACCATCTCCATACGCCCAACCATAATGCGGGTTGTGTCCTGAAGATACCGCTCCGCATTGGCTTTTATTTTACTATCCTCTGATTCAACCGTCACTGCAACGGGATTGCCCTGCGCATCAACAGCCTTATAATCAACGTATTTTGCCGGTTTATCTGCACTATCTGATTTTGCATCCGGACGTTGCCAATATACTTGGTCAAGCTCTTGCAAGGTCAATAAAACAACCTGATCAAATGCCCCGCCCTCTTGTCCATCATGGCGTTTTGCCATACCAAATAAATACTGATCCCCAACTTGTACAATAAGAGATTTCCCATTTTCATCATTCATCGGATGATAAAGATAATCATCAGGATATGATTTTTGGAAATTTTGCTGTTGAAGAAGCGCAGCAACATCGTGCTCTGCCTTTGCCGTACTCTCTGAAGTATTTTTATATTTCTCAACCATAATGCACCGTTTTTATATTATTTTTATAATTAAGGTGATTATAGCCAATCATGCCACTAAAAAGCAAGGTTTTCAAACGGGCAGCAATAAACAAGCAACGCGTCGCCCTTCAGCCATTAGCACGTTATATGTACGACACGCCGCCCCTGTATCCATAATATCAACAGAAATGCCATGCGCACGCAGGTCTTTTTGCAAGTCAGGCGAAAGAAAGGTCATCGTCTGACCGCATCCCAACAGAACCACATCCACATCCGCAGCGATAGAAATAAGCGCAGAAAAGTTATCAACGCCAAGGGAATCAACACTATCTTTACCGTTAATATCCCAAATTTGTGTTTGATCGGGGGTGACCATTAACGGGGTTTCATAACGTTGCCCGTTAATTTTAAACACGCCACCCGCATAGGATTGAATAATCTGCTGCCCTTTTCTGACCAAAGGGGTTACATCCATTACACAGCCTCCGGCTGTTCATTTTTAGAATTTACTTCTGCAGGTGCGCCGCGTTTAATATTCATCAACAACAAGATCGGTGATGCCACAAAGATCGATGAATATGTACCAATCACAATCCCGAAAATTAACGCATAGACAAAACCACGAATAACCTCACCACCAAAAACATACAGCGCAACCAAGGCCAATAACGTCGTCAACGATGTCATCAACGTTCTGGATAATGTCTGGTTAATTGATATGTTGAACAAATCATTTAGCGGTTTCTTTTTATACTTACGCAAATTTTCACGGATACGGTCAAACACAACAACTGTATCATTGATGGAATACCCCGCAATCATCAAAATCGCAGCAACGGTAGAAAGGTTAAATTCCATCTGCGTAAAAGCAAATAAACCAATTGTAGCAATAGCGTCATGCGCCAATGCAATAATCGCGGCCACACCAAATTGCCATTCAAATCTGAACCAGATATAAACCATAATACCCAGCAGCGAGAATATAACCGCGTAGAGACCGCGTAGCTTCAATTCTTCCCCCACTTGCGGGCCGACGAATTCAACGCGGCGATAATCAATGGCTTGCCCTTCAAAGGCCTCGTTTAATGTTTCGCGCACAAGCTCAATAGCAATTGTATTTGGCTCTTCTTCTTCTGCCCAGTCGGCAGGTTTTGGTTGTTCCGGAAGGCGAATGAGTAAATCATCCGCACGGCCAAACTCTTGAATAGAAATTGCGCCAAAGCCCAAATCATTCAAAGTAGAGCGCAATGCCTCAAGATTAGGCTCAACTGGTGTACGAATTTCAATCACCGTACCACCTGTAAAATCAATCCCCATATTCAGACCACGCTCTGCGATAATGCCAATAGATACCACGGCCAACAAAATGGAAAATAGATATGCCACATATCGTAAGCCGATAATATTCATATTGCTGTCTTGCGGAATAAACCTTAACCCACGCATTTTTATAATCCCCTTAAATCGGTAATGTTTTTGGTTTTTTATTTCTAAGCCATAAGACCACCAATAAACGCGTCACCATAATGGCAGAGAAGAAAGATGTGATAATCCCAATGCCCAAAGTCACTGCAAATCCCTTCACCGGCCCCGTTCCCAATGAAAATAATATAGCCGCTGCAATCAGCGTGGTCAGGTTAGAGTCCACAATGGTCGACATCGCCTTGGAATATCCAATATCAATTGCAGATAGAGGTGATCGCCCTGCGGCCAATTCCTCACGGATACGTTCAAAAATAAGAACATTAGCATCTACAGCCATACCAACGGTCAAAACAATCCCCGCAATACCGGGCAATGTCAGGGTTGCCTGAAGGCTAGAGAGTAAAGCCAAAATCAAGGCAATATTTACAATTAACGCCACATTGGCCATCAAGCCGAATAGGCTGTAGCTGGCGAGCATAAAGATAAATACAAATGCGATACCGATAAGGCTGGCGATTTTACCCGCTTCAACAGAATCTGCGCCCAAAGACGGTCCGACGCTGCGCTCTTCAACAACTTTCATCTCGGCAGGCAATGCCCCCGCCCGTAAAAGCAAGGCAAGATCATTGGCCTCTTGCACATCAAAGCTGCCTGAAATTTGCCCCTGCCCGCCGCAAATGGGTTCATTGATACGCGGCGCACTGATAATCTCTCCATCAAGGACAATGGCGAAGGGTTCATTCACATATTTACGGGTTACATCACAAAATTTACGCGCACCAACAGAATTAAGTTTAAAGCTCACCACCGCTTGACCGTTTTGATTAAAGGAAGGCTGCGCGCCATCAAGCATATCACCTGAAATTATTGGCTCACGACTAACATTTAATTTTCTCGACGGGTCATCTATCATAGGAAATGACTTCTCAGTCACTTTTCTTCGCGCAGGATCGCCAACCAAATGAAAACCAAGCTTCGCCGTCTTACCTACCAAATCTCTTACCTGTTTTGAATCTGCACCCGGCACCTGAATCACCACGCGGTGATCGCCTTGACGTTGAATGATCGGCTCATTTGTACCAAATTCATCAATACGGCGGCGCACAACCTCAATCACTTGTGCTATGGTTTGATCTTGTATCTCCTTAATATAGGCATCATCCATTGTCACATTAATGGTGGTCGTATCTTCGGCGTTGGCAACATAAAGGCGTGCATCGCTTTTACGGATCAAGGCCTTAGCCTCTTCGCTCGTCGCACTGTCTTTTAAAACAATCTCAACACCATGTTCAATTGTTGATACATTATCAAATGCAATGTTTTTATCCTTCAACATCGTTGAAAAATCGCTGGAGAGCATAGCCGCACGCTCCGCAAAAACCTGGTTCATATCAACTTCGTAAAGAAGATGCGCTCCACCGCGAAGGTCAAGTCCAAGATTAACGGTTTTATGCGGGATAAAGGCAGATGGCTCCTGCCCTTTTTCGTATTTGTAATTAAGCGGCCCTAAAAAATTCGGCGCGCTAAAAGCCACACCATAAAGGCAAACAAGGACGATAAGGACGATTTTCCAATTGGATATTTGTATCATAACAACTCAATTCATGCTGTTTTAAGCATCTTTTTTATCAGTTTTCTTTTTTACCGCTGGTTTTTTCTTCTCAATCGGCTTATCTGCATCTTTGGCTTTGCTATCATTCGCCGCCGGCTTTAGTTCCGTTTTACCCTGAAGCGTAGAGCGCAATGCTGTAACCTTCACGCTACCGCCCAAATCAATAAGAACCTCTTTATCATCAATGATTTTTTCAATTTTACCAACAAGACCGCCGCCCGTTACAACGCGATCACCTTTTTTAAGATCAGAAAGCATATTGCTGT
>CAXBFT010000078.1:0-8612 GCA_963974945.1 uncultured Alphaproteobacteria bacterium | reverse complement strand
ATCTGTGCCAAGCCGCGCCTTGATCATGTTTAACGGTATAGGTGCCATGGTTGGCCCCATTATTGGCGGTTTTGTCCTATCGCATTTTGATCCTAACTTCTTCTTCCTCACGATTTATATCTATATGCTGGCTTTCCTTGCCTTTGCGGTGTATCGCAACATTATGGGCAAGCATATTGAAAGAAAACGAAGCTTCGTTCAGGTTCCCTCCTATATGGCTCCATCCGCGATGAGCCTGAAAGTAGATCCACCAACAGATCAAGAACCGTCACCGCATGCCGTCATGCCTGAAAATAATGAGGACAAAAAAACGTAAGGACTTACGCCCTGATATTTTTTTGATATAGTTTCATAATGATCCTCTCGCCCCTGACAAAACGCCGTTTGATGCAATTTCGCGCTAATAAACGCGGATTTTGGAGCTTTTGGATATTCTTATTCCTGTTCATCATGGCATTAAGCGCAGAGTTCATCGCCAATGATAAACCCTTAATGCTGGAATATAAAAACGCCTTATATTTTCCAATCTTTATAAGCTACCCAGAAACAACTTTTAGCGGCGATTTTGAAACTGAAACAGAATATCGCGATGATTTTGTGCAAAAACTGATTGAAGAAGACGGGCAAGGTTGGATTTTATGGCCGCCCATCCCTTTTTCCTATGACACAATAAACTATAATTTATCCAAACCCGCCCCCACTGCACCAGATTTTGAAAACTGGCTTGGCACAGATGATCAGGGGCGTGATGTAGCGGCGCGGGTTATTTACGGCTTTCGTATTTCGGTTCTGTTTGGCCTCATCCTGACCATTGCCAGTTCGATTATCGGGATAACCATCGGCGCGATACAAGGGTATTACGGCGGCACATTGGATATTGTGATCCAACGCATTACCGAAATATGGGGCAGCATGCCACAGCTTTATATCCTAATCATCTTCGCCTCAATGTTCACGCCCAGCTTTTGGATTTTGCTTTTCATCCTATTGCTCTTTAAATGGTTAGGCTTAGTTGATGTTGTGCGAGCAGAGTTTTTACGCGCGCGCAACTTTGATTATGTCCGTGCGGCGCGCGCTCTGGGCATATCTAATACTGTTATTATGTGGCGGCATGTACTGCCCAATGCCATGGTTGCCACCGTGACCTTTATGCCCTTTATCCTCACGGCATCGATCACATCCCTCACCGCGCTTGATTTCCTTGGCCTTGGCATGCCACCGGGCAGCCCGTCTTTGGGGGAGTTACTGTCACAAGGAAAGAATAATTTACAAGCGCCATGGCTTGGCATTTGTGCCTTTTTATCATTGGCCGTTATGCTCTCTCTCTTGACCTTTATTGGTGAGGCGGTGCGTGATGCATTTGATCCCCGCAAAACTGCAATGTAAGTTATGCAAAATTAGCATTTGAACTTTTCTATCATTTTACCTAAAAGAAGCCCCAAGAAGTAAAACAAATTGGGACGAATGCTATGCGGGCATTATCTACACCTTTTTATTATGCCGGATCACCAGAAAAAGCGCCTTATGATGCGCCTTATAAAAGGCATTTATTAACGCCTGATTGTTCAAATAAGACAGCGCAACAAGCACTCTCCCTCATATTCTCCAGCTCCACCTCTATCTTAAACTTGCAAGAATTTTTTAATTCAAAGCGCAGAGAAGATGCAGATCCCGATCAATTTGTGAAACAAAGACCTTTTCACACTATGGTCAATTTGGCCAATCAAAACCGCATCGCAATGGTAGAGGATCAAAATAATCGTATCCAAGCTCTATGCGTTGCCTATCGTTACGATATAAGCCAAGCGCCCAAAACACAGGAATACGTCACCGAAATGGGTACACTACTCAGTTGCATGAAGGGTCTGGGCCTAAGCAAATACACCATGTCTGCACTTTCAGAGAGCATCAGAGCAAAAGAAGGTGACAGCCACCAAATCATCGCAAAAGTTGACCCCACCAATAAAGCTGCTAATAAATTCATGGAATCTACCCTTGGATGGGATAGCGTAACCAACCCACAGAAAATTAAAGCTTTTTATAATTCTGATATGGGAAAAAGCGCGCGTCGTGAAGACCGATCAGACCTTAAAAACTGGTATATCTATGGGAAAAACGCACAAAGCAAAGCCCAAGCAGAGATAGAATCAGTGCGCAATGCAGGATTCATAACAGATAAGAATGACAATCACATCAGTTTCAGCATGTAAGCCCCCTTACACATAAAACATCTTGACATCTGATCGCACACTGTGCTTTTTTATTCTCCATGAAGACACAAATGACACTTAATTTGCGACGACGAAACCGCTAGAGATTACCTCTCTTGTGAATGTCTTTGTGTTGCCTTTTCCAAAACACCCACATTATTACATGAAAGCGTTTGATCTCTTGAAAAATCAATTGCTTGCGCGTGCTATTTACGGCACTTTAATTCAACGAAAATTATAAAAGAACCGATGTAATGACCAAAATTTTTATAGATAAAATTGCTTCTGTTACCAAAAATCTGGAGCTTAAACATAACGAAACAATCCTTGATACAGCAGGAACGCAGCTTCCCTGTGAGATGGGAACCGTTCTGGCTGCAGAAGTGTTAGAGGATAAATCCGTATATAATGAGCTTGAGCTTCCCTCCGGCCGTATGTCAAAGCTTAAAAAAGGTGATATTATCGCCGTGGTTTTAGGCCAACGTATGGCGCTTAAAGGCTTTGTCGGGCAATTACCGAAATCATTAAAACCCGATGATGTCCTGCACCTTTTGAACATGGGCGGCGTTGCAGGTGAATGCACCAGTGCAAATACAAAGGAAGTCGGTAATCCGCTTCGGATCAGAATTCTGGGCGCGATCACACGTAAGGGAAAAATCCTGAATATTGGGCAAAACACAAAATATGCGCCCTCTGTGACAATGAAAAGCCAAGTGCCACTGATTATCGTCACAGGCACAAGCATGGATAGTGGTAAAACAACGGTCGCGACCGAGATCATCAAAAGCTTGACCCGTATGGGCATGAAACTCGCGGGTGCAAAGCTTACGGGCGTTGGCGCGCTGCGTGATCTTTATAAAATGCAAGATTACGGCGTTTATAATGCGGTATCCTTTGTTGATGCGGGCATTGCCTCAACTGCGAATCTGGATAATGAATTACTCGTCAATATGACCAAGGGCGCGCTTGATTACTTAAGCGAAGATAACCCAGATGCCATCATTATTGAATTTGGCGACGGCCTTATGGGAAAATACGGCGTTGAAGGGATTTTGAGCATCCCCGAAATTCAAAAGAATGTGCGCCTTCATATCGGTTGCGCGGGTGATCCGGTTGGCGCAATCGGCATTGCACGTCAATGCAAAACCATGGGCATTCCGATCGATGTGATCAGTGGCCCCGTAACCGATAACAGCGTGGGTAAAAGCATTATCCGCGAAGAGCTAGACGTTATTGTATATAACGCCTTTAACCCAACAAATGAGTGGATGGATTTGGTGATTTCAAGATGGTTACACGCGTATCAATTATCGGCATAACAGGCTATACGGGGCTTGAACTTCTGCGGCTTTTACTCGCGCATCCAACGGTGGAGATCGCGCATGTGACATCTCGTCAACATGATGGGGTTTCTATTGGCGCGGTGTATCCGCATCTGGCACATCTGGATATTCAGGTGACAAACCCCGATTTGGACAAAATTTCCGAGGATTCCGATTTCGTGTTCCTATGCTTGCCGCATAAAACCGCACAAGACACTGTCGCGGCGTTACATGGAAAGGTGCGGATCATTGATTTATCAGCGGATTTTCGCCTTGATGATGTGGAAACCTATGAGACACATTATAATGTGCCACATATCTATCCCGAGCTATTAAAAAGCTCCGTTTATGGTTTGCCTGAGCTTATAGATCATCACAAAATTGCCAATGCACAAATCGTGGCAAATCCGGGGTGCTTTGCCCTGCTCTCTCAAATGATGCTATACCCGTTTGCAGGAACGATCGAACATGCCAATATCATGGCCATTACAGGATCAAGCGGCGCGGGGAAATCGGCGACGGACGGCACGCACCACCCTGTGCGTAATCATAATATGAAAAGCTATAACATCAATGCCCACAGGCATATCCCCGAGATCACAAGAACGGCAAAAATTACCGCCGATCAGTTGAACTTCGTGCCGACTTCGGGGCCGTTCACACGCGGCATTTTCGCCACGGCATTCGTTAAGACCAAAAGCGGCAGCGCGCCGAAGGTCGCAAATGACGTTTATAAAGACCATAAATTTGTGCGCATTCAAACCGAAATTGCTTTGGCCAATGTGGTGGGATCAAACTTCATTGATTTGAATATCAAGAAAGTAGATGAAGAAAATTACATCGTTCAAGGCGTGATTGATAACCTTGTCAAAGGCGCGGCCGGATGCGCCGTGCAGAATATGAATATTATGAATGGCGACGATGAAACACTCGGCCTGATCACCCTAAGCCCGCTTTACCCATAGGATATAAGACGAATGACAAAACAAAAACAGCTCCCCGAATTTTTTATCAATGCGTTTTACGAAAGTAAATTCCGCGATAATCTATTCATTATCAAGGCCAGCGGCGCAGTAATTGAAGACGATAAAGCCCGCAGCAATTTAATGGCCAATATCCGCGAGCTTAAATTACGCGGCATCAAAGTCATTTTAATCTATGGCGGTGGGCTGGCTATTGACGCTGCGCTTAAAACCCGTGGGATTGAGGTTAAAAAATCCAATGGCCGCCGCCTTACCGATGCCGCCACCATTCAGGTGATCCGCGAAGTTATCGGCGGTGATTTATCCCTGCGCGTGATGGAGGCCATGCATAGCAATGATTTGCGCGGCCTGTCCTTTAACGCGATCCCTGCTGATTGGATGAAAATTGCGATGCGCCCGAAACAGCCCGTTGATTTTGGCTTTGTCGGGGACATCCATGATGTCTATACGCGCCCAGTGCAACGCTTGCTCAAAACCGCGGATTTCATCGCCTGCCCTTGCCTTGCGCTGGCGGAAAGCGGTGAGCTTTGCAATATCAATGCCGATACGATTGCCACCGCATTGGCAATGGCGCTTAAGGCGGATAAGCTGATCTTCCTGAGCAATGTTGACGGCGTAAAAATTGACGGTGAAACCGCCATGATGATTACATCAGATGAAATCCCTGCGCTGATTGAAAAAGGCATCGTGACCGATGGCATGCGGGTAAAAATGGAAAATTGCGTTGATGCCTTAGATGCGGGGGTAAAACGCATTCACCTGATTAACGGCCTGCGTGAAAATGCCCTGCATTGTGAGATTTTCGAATCCGTCGGCCCGGGAACCATGCTCCTCCACGCGGATGAGCGTGAGAGCTATATGAATGAAGTAAATGTCCAAAAAGCTATTGAGGGGAAATAACATGACCAACGCAACAGACATCATCAAAAAAACTGAGGAACTTCTTGTTGCCACCTATAACGCGCAACCCGTCGTGATGGATCGCGGGGATGGCGTTTATGCGTGGGATACGGATGGGAAGAAATATCTGGATTTTGCGGCCGGCATTGCCGTGGCTTCACTGGGGCATGCGCATCCGAAAATGCTTGAAACACTAAACACACAAGGCGCGCGCATGATGACCTGTCAGGCATCTTACGCAACGAAAGAAAAACTCGCCGCGGCGGAGATCCTGATTGATAATAGCTGTTTCGACCTTGTTTATTTCGCCAATAGCGGCGCAGAGAGCGTCGAAGCATCCCTGAAATGCGCACGCAAATGGGCGTATGAGAATAAGGGCGAAACGTGTAATGAAATTATTGCCTTTAACGATTCCTTCCATGGGCGCACCTATGGCGCGGCCAGTGTAACGGCAAAGCGTAAGGTGCAACCATTCTTCGCCCCCTATCTTGATGGTGTTCACTTTGCCGATTTCAATGATATTGCCTCTGTGAAGGCCATGGTCAATGACCGCACCGCCGCGATTATCGTGGAACCGGTTCAGGGCGAAGGTGGATTAGTGCCTGCGGATATTTCCTTCTTGAAAGATTTACGCGCATTATGTGATGAGCAAAATATATGCCTGATTTTTGATGAAATTCAGGCAGGTATGGGGCGTTTAGGAACATTTTTTGCCTATGAAAGCTTCGGGGTAGAGCCTGATATTGCCTGCCTTGCTAAGGGCATGGGCGGCGGCTTCCCCGTTGGGGCAATGGTGGCGAAACACCCATTTGGCGATGCCATTACTGTGGGAACGCATGGTACAACCTATGGCGGGAACCCCTTGGCATGTGCGATTGCCGCAACAGTGATGAGCGAGATACTCTCTGATGGCTTCTTAACCCATGCAAATAAAGTTTCAAAAATATTATTTGACGGACTGGCTAAAATTCAACGCGAATCCAATAAAATCACAGATATTCGAGGTAAAGGCTTGATGATCGGTGTGGATACAAGCTTTGATATTAAAGACGTTTTACGCGGCCTTCAGAAAAACGGCATGATGGCGACACAGGCCGGTAAAGCGACGCTACGCCTGACCCCTCCTCTCATCCTAAGCGAAGACCAAGCGCATGAAGCACTTAGCCTTATTGAAAAGACACTTAAAGAGATGAATTAAGTATATAAAAAGCTTGATTTTATATTAGAGTTTCCTTTATAAGCTTGTGTTATGTCAAAAACAAAATCAATAATACCATCGCAAGATGGGCAAAGAACACTGTTACTTGGTCAAGGAGTAAGCTCTGCTGAGCAATTCTTACTGCGCCCTATATTTATGATGTGTGAGCCGAATTACTTTGACCCGAGATCGATTGCAAGGCCAGAGCAAGAGAACATCAAACTTGATCCTGAAAACGATAATCACTTTGATGCCATAAAAGCGCATGAACAACATAGAGTCTTGCGCCAAGCCTATCTTGATATGGGATGCTCCATCATTTTAAACAAAGGCGAATGCAGCCTTATCGACGGCGTGTATAAAGCTGACCCATCAATCAGTAACATGACCGTTACAACGTCGCCAAAAGGGAAAATTACATCAGCACATTTTGACACTGTACTTAGTAAATTTTCACTCATAAGGCGCTCGCCGGAAGTGATACAGCAACTGGGTGATATTAAATTCCTACAGCACATTCTGGCAGAACGATTTCAGGTTAGCGCATCATCATGTGTTATGTCGGCTCTGGTTCATGGCGAAGGCACGGGCGATAATGTTTACGACCCGTATCGCGATGTATTCTGGTGTGGCAACAAGCCAAAAACCAACGGCTATAGTGTATCTCATGGCCGCTCTGATCCTAAATTTCATGAAATTTTAGCACAGACATTTTCTGCCATAGAAAGAACCCGTTCACTAGAAGTTGATAATGGTCATTTCCACATTGACACATCCCTATCCCCCCTACCAAAGGGGGATGTGATTATATATCGCGGCGGTATCACACCAAATGCCTTCGAAAATCTAAAAAATTCTGTTGGCGAAGAAAACCTTATCTTGGTATCAAAAAAAGATGCCTATGATTATTATGGCTGTAACAGTGTTATCACAAACGGCAACAACATCGTAATGCCCAAAACAACGCCTGAGTTACATACGAAAATCACCTCGCGAGGGTATCACGCAGAACAGATCGAGCTTGACCAATTCATCATGAGTGGCGGCGCGGCGCATTGCCTTGTCAATCGCGTAAATCAAATGCGACGTGATAATTATAAAGACGCCGTTTCTACAACAGACACGCTCATACTCTAAATATTGCAATTTATGCATAAAGTGTTTAAGTTATCACCTCTGCAGGGCGCAATTCATATAAAAAATCAAAAGAGTTTCAATTATGACCAAAGAGATCAGACATTTTATCAACCTTCCCGATATTGGTGCGGATACGTTGAAGGGCATTATCAAGCATGCGCACGCCCTAAAAGCAGAAAAATTCAGCCCGCCACAAATCTTTGAAGGGCTGTCCTTGGCGATGGTTTTCGATAAACGCTCCACCCGTACGCGGATGAGCTTTGAAGTCGCGATGAAGCAGCTTGGCGGTCATACGCTTGTGATGAATATGGAAGAAATGCAAATTACGGGTGCGGAAAGCCTCCAAGATACAGGAGCGGTTTTATCGCGCTATGTTGATGCCGTTATGATTAGAATGAGCGACCATGCACGCCTTGAAGAATTATCAAACAACACCACTATTCCGGTGATTAGTGGCATGACTGATGCATCGCACCCCTGCCAAATCATGGCAGATATTCTAACGATTGAGGAAAAGCTTGGCACCATTCAGGGTAAGAAAATTGCATGGTTTGGTGATTACAACAATGTATCGCGAACTTTTGAACAAGCTGCCCCTATTTTCGGATTCGACCTTGTTTTAAGCTGCCCCGAGGATTTATACGCGGCCAGCGTCCCTCCGCAAGATGCAGCCAAAGGCGCAGATGTCATCGTTACCGACACTTGGGTTTCCATGGGGCAAGAGGGCAAAGGCATTGATAAATTCATGCCCTATCAAGTGAATAAAGAGCTTATGGCTCTGGCCAATGACAATGCGATATTCATGCATTGCATGCCTGTCCACCAAAATGAGGAAGTCACAACGGATGTCTTAAAAAGCCCC
>CAXBFT010000077.1:0-8645 GCA_963974945.1 uncultured Alphaproteobacteria bacterium | reverse complement strand
AGAACCTGATTGACAGAAGCTAATTTTTTAGACTGCCTGTTATTATTACGGATGAATAATGTCCCTACACTTGTCAGTAAAATACCAAAGAGCAATATAATATAGGGTATATTCTCTATGATCAGTGCATTTTCCTGCTTCGTAAACTGCATCAAAACCTGCCACTGACTATCCCCGATGAAGAAATTATAGTTTTGATCAAAACTCCCTCCATCAAAAATGACCTGATTATTGGTTCTGTCCATATGGTAAATTCTTCGTTCGGTATCAACCTCACGGATAGTTAGCCTTGCCACAGCATTATTTTTAACAACAAGCTTTTGATCAAACAACAATGCGGCGCGTGTAACGCCAATAACAATACCACTTTGCGAACTGTTTTCCTGTACCGTCTTCACAAATGCAAAAGGACGCGTCATAACCTTTTCATCAGAACGACTTGAACTATATTTCATACCATCAAAATCTGAGACAATATTAATATTTAATTTTGCAAAATAACCATCACGAACCAATCGCGTGATAATCCTTTTATCGGGGATTAATCGATAAATATCCTTCCCCGAAACATCATTATCCATAGCTTGGAAAATTGTCTTATACTGCCAATTGCCCGGCCGATCCTCAAACAGCCAAATAACATGATCAAAATACCCTAAATTAGGGACATTACGTCTGATTTGCTGTGCCAACGCATCTTTATTTGGATTTTCAGATAAAAGTAAAATACTGGATATAAGTTGGATTGAATCTTCAGCATTAGAAATTCCATCAACCAATGCACGTCCGGCATCATCAGACGCTTTTTTATAATCTTGAACAGCCATATCATTGATGTAAAAGCTGAAAACAAAGAATGCCGTGATTGTAATGATGATACCATTGCACAACACCATAGCCTGCGCAAAGCCGGAGGCTAACATGAATGGTCTAACCTTATTTTTTAGAATCATTTTCTTTTTCATCTTAATTCGTATAATACCTCACATGGCAAAAAAATGCACAGTTTATTAGAATATACTCATTGAACATAATTTCTAATACAATGAACATACCTACGTATACATTCCTTACAACTCATGCACATAATTCTCCTAACTCCCCATCGACCAATGGATATGAGTTATTTTTCTTGACGAAACCCTTATAAAAACATAGCCTGCAAAGTGCAGCATTTTTATAAACAGAGGTTAATAATGTCAGAAAAAAATTCGTTACATACGCCCTTTTCTCTAAACGCTTTTACCGATTTTGTAAAACGATGCCAGGACATGCCCTTAAATATGCAACCTCTTTTAGAGATGCAGCGTAAAAATATTCAGGCCTTTAACGAAACACAAAAAACTGCACTTGAAACGATGCAGGAAATTGGTAATCGCCAAAAGGATTTATTCGCAAAAATCATGGCGCAAAATGCAGAACTTGCAAATGACCTAACAAAAGAAACTGCGGTAGAGAACAAACTATCCTACAATGCTAAGGCCATTCAAAAAAGCTATGAACAAACAATGGAGAGCGTCAAAGACGTATCCGCACTTGTTAAAAAAGCAAATGCATCAACGGCTTCACTGCTAAAGAGCAGAGCATTAGATAATGTAAACAGCGTTCGTTCATGCATAAAAACAACACAAGATGATGCCGTAAACAGCTAGATCTGTATTTTTTAAATTGGTAATGATATTAAAACCCCCAAACCTCCATGGGGGCTTTTTTTCAGCTCTATTTCTCCGCCATGCGCATGCACAATATCCATCGCAATAGGAAGCCCAAGCCCCACGCCGCCAGTATCAACATTACGCGAGCTATCGACGCGGTAAAAAGGACGAAAAACATCGTCATACATGGCCTCATCAATTCCGGGACCATCATCTTCAATCAAAATATGAATACTATGCTCATCGCTTTGGTCTAATGTTACCCAGATATGATCTGAATATTTTGCAGCATTACTAATAATGTTATTCAGGCATCGTTTAAACGCAACAGGCTTAATATTCATGTGAATTAAAAGAGCGTTTGTATTCAACATAACCTTACGCCCGTGCCTTATTTCAGAGGCGGTAATATTGGATATAAACGCCGTCAAATCTGTATCCACAGACTCCTCGCGCCCCTCACCACGTACAAAATTCAAATACCCATCAATCATCTTTTCCATCTCAACGATGTCTTTTTTCATCTCTAATATATCTGGATCATCACCAAGCATTGCAATCTGCAATTTCAGTCGGGTTAATGGCGTGCGTAAATCATGTGATACCCCTGCCAACATATCTGTGCGCTGCGAAATTTGCCTTTGTATCCGCCTTTTCATATCCAAAAAAGCTTGCCCCGCATGGCGAACCTCACGCGCGCCCTCAACCTTGAAATCACGAACATCTTGCCCCTTACCAAAACGATCCGCCGCAATGGATAAACGCCTGATTGGGCGAATTTGATTACGCATAAATAACACTGCTATAATAAGCAAAATGCTTGATGCAAAGAAAATCCATAAAAGAAAGATATAGCTTGTTGAGGAAAAAAGTCGGCGTTGTGATACAGATGCAGAAAGAATGCCCGTTGACATCTTTACATCAATGCGCACCCATTTTTCATTAAAATCAACATCTACAATATAGGGGATATTTAGAACACGGCGTGCCTCATCTGATAATGCGCGTCTAATCATACGCCCCCAAATCCATGACTGATCTGAGTTATGAGGACCGTCTTCTAAAACTGCGCCCTTATTAAAATGAATGGTCATATCCAAATTTTTATCCGCTGTTGCAGTTACACGATCAATCGCATATTGCTGCTCATTATTATCTTTAAGATAAGATACAATCACTGCGACCTCCCCCGCGACAGCAAAGGCCAAGCGCGATGTCATCTTTTCTAAATGACGGTCAAAAAATATAAATGTAGCAAAGATTTGGATTAACAAAACAGGCGTTATCAAGATAAGTAAAGACCGCCCCAACAGTGTCTGCGGCATAAAGCGCTTTAAGACTCCCTTTTTATTAGGCGGGGTAACAAGATCAGCGGACATTCATTATACCTTTTCCGAGCGCAGCAAATACCCCTTACCGCGAATTGTTTGAAGATAGCGTGGCATTTTTGTATTTTCCTCCACTTTTTTTCTAAGGCGCGTAACCTGCACATCAATTGTGCGTTCCCCCGCATCAAGACCACATCGCAGGGCCAAATCTTCACGCGAGACAACAGCCCCCGCCGTTTCTGCCAAAGCCCGCAGCAAATTAGCCTCCACCGTGGTCAGACCAATATGCTCATCTTCTTGCGAGATAAGCTCATCATGTGCGGGGTCAAATATCCACTGCCCCATCTTATACTTCACGGCCATCACTTGCGGCTTTTGCGTGCGCCGTAATATAGCGCTAAGACGCAGGACAAGTTCCTTAGGCTCAAACGGTTTGGGCAGATAATCATCCGCGCCGCATTCCAACCCCTCAATACGATCATCAACTTCCCCCAAAGCGGTTAACAATAAGATAGGAATATTGATATTTTCCGTGCGTAATTCCTTGGTAAATTCCAATCCAGTTTTACCGGGCATCATCACATCCAATACAATCGCATCAAATTCAAAGAGTGAAAGCATCTCACGTGCATTTTGTGCATCACTCGCCCCCAAAGCAATAAAATCATGCGCATGAAGATAACGTGACACAAGCTCACGAATACGCTTATCATCATCGACCATCAATATATGCGATTTATGCGCGTTTTTATTCCCAATTTCAGATGCAGCAACCATGATGATTATTTACACAACCTGTTTTTTCAAATATAGCTAGTTTCAAGTTTTTATCTTATCAGGGATAATACAAAACGATATATAAAATTACTGAATAAATACACTTAAGAAAGGTGAAATTGCTATGTCTATCATTCCATTCGACGAAAGAGACGGATTTATCTGGATTGATGGAAAAGTTGTGCCTTGGCGTGATGCGAAAGTTCACTGCCTGAGCCATGGCATGCATTACGCTAGCCTTGTCTTTGAGGGAGAGCGCATGTATGACGGCAAAATTTTTAAAAGCCGCCAGCATTCAGAGCGCTTGCATAACTCTGCAAAAATTCTTGGTATGAATGCGATTCCTGTTTCTGTTGATGAATTGGAGGCGATCAAATATGACATATGTAAAGCCAATGATTTACAAGATGCCTATATCCGTGCCTTTGCGTGGCGCGGTGGAGAGCAAATGGGTGTATCGGCAAAGTTGACCAAAACCCATGTTGCTGTTGCAGCATGGTCTTGGGGTACATATTTCAGCGCCGAAAAACGCGATAAGGGTATCTCCCTTAAAACCGCGCCATGGCGCCGCCCTGCCCCTGATACTGCGCCAACTGCAAGTAAAGCAGCAGGGCTTTATATGATTTGCACCATGTCCAAACACATGGTGGAAGATGAGGGCTTTGATGACGCTCTCATGCTTGATTACCGTGGGTTCGTGGCCGAGGCGTCGGCGGCAAACTTCTTTGCCGTGAAAGATGGTGTTCTGATTACGCCAGAGCCTGATTGCTTTTTAAACGGTATTACGCGTCAAACGGTTCTTGAACTTGCGAAAGTGCATAATATTCCCGTTGAAATCCGCCACATCAAACCGGAAGAGCTTGCCGGCTTTCAAGAGATTTTTGTAACAGGAACTGCGGCCGAGGTGACAGCCGTTGGTCAAATTGACGACCATCACTACACCGTTGGCCCGATAACCAAACAACTACGCGGCGCGTATGAAGACTTGGTCAGAACGTAAATTCAGAACAATAAAAAAGGAGGCCCCCAGAGCCTCCTTTTTCTTAAATTCATTCTTTCATTTCAATAATACTTAAAACAAATCTATCCGTGATCGGGTTGATCGCATGAGAGTAAGTATCCCAATCAACTCTGTAATAATTTCCTTTTACAAAGAAGGCATTATCTTTTTCGACACACCCCCAATCATTAAGTTTTTGTGAGATGATCGGACTCATGTTATTTACACTGATATGGTAAATTTCTATTTTATTAGGCGGATAAAAAAAATAAAGTAACCACACATCGTCATCGTAATACGTTCTGGTGCTACTATTTTTAATAAATTCTATATTATTTTTGCTAACACCCGAAATTTACTAACGACATCACGAATATCACCATATTGCCAGCCATCGTCTGAAGCACATATTTTTTCCCACTCCCCAGGAAAAATGTCAGATACTTTGACAATCCTTTCTTGTGATTGGAAGCCAGATCGTATTTTATTTACAACGGCATGATCATCTTTATTCATAGGATCAATGCAAGACGTTAACGTGATCAATAACAGAAAGTGAATAAGCAATTTAAGGCTTCTACAATTCCCCATATTCAAAACCATATTTTGCAGCATCACCTAAAAAAATCAAACGTTAAATCTAAACAAGATAATATCGCCATCTTGTACCACGTATTCCTTGCCCTCTTGGCGCATTTTACCCTTATCTTTTGCACCTTGCTCACCATTACAGGCGACGAAATCGTCAAAAGCGATAGTTTCCGCACGAATAAACCCTTTTTGGAAATCAGAGTGAATAGCACCGGCGGCTTGCGGCCCTTTTGCACCGATCGGAATTGTCCATGCACGAGTCTCTTTTGGCCCTGCGGTGAAATAGGTCTGAAGTTGTAACAAGCTATAGCCTGAGCGAATAATACGGTTCAACCCTGGCTCTGTCAGGCCGATTGTTTCCAAAAATTCATTTTGCTCTTCCTCTGAGTCTAGCTGCGCGATTTCAGATTCGATTGAGGCACAAATGACAACGCTTTGTGCGCCTTGCTCCTTCGCCATCGCCTCTACTTTTGCACTATAATCATTGCCGTTTTCCGCGTCATCTTCACTGACGTTGCAAACATAAAGAACAGGTTTTGCGGTGATCATTTGTGCAGTTTTAATCCAGCGCGTTTCATCTTCATCGCGTGGAGGAACGCTGCGCGCTTGCTTTCCCTCATCAAGGGCAGCCTTAACTTTTTCAAGATATTCAACTTGCGCCACTAAATCCTTATCGCCGCCGCGCGCTTTTTTCTTTAGATTTTCAATTTGTTTACCCAAACTTTCAAGATCCGCAAGCATAAGCTCCGTCTCAATTGTTTCAACATCACGAAGCGGGTCAACCGACCCTTCCACATGGTGAATATCATCATCTTCGAAACAACGCACAACATGGATAATTGCATGGGTTTCACGAATATTCGACAAGAACTGATTGCCAAGTCCTTCGCCCTGTGATGCGCCCTTTACAAGGCCAGCAATATCAACAAATTCCAACTGTGCCGGCAAGATTTCTGCCGATCCTGCAATACGCGCAATATCCTTTAAACGCGCATCAGGAACAGAAACACGTCCGATATTCGGCTCAATCGTACAAAACGGAAAATTCGCTGCCTGCGCCGCTGCTGTGGCCGTAAGCGCATTAAACAACGTTGATTTTCCAACATTCGGCAAGCCGACAATACCGCAATTAAATCCCATAATAATCGTCCTTTATATTTTCATGCATTCTTTTATAACTTTTTCATAAGCCTTAGGAGAGTCTTTAACAATCACATCGGCCTTATCCCCTAAATATTGCACCAAAGGGCTGAGCCATTCTTGCTCGGCCTTTGAAAAATTATCAAGGACATAATTACTCACTGCGCCCGCATGGTTTGGGCGGCCTATACCAAGGCGAACCCGCCAAAAATCGGCTGTTCCCATATGCGCCTGCATCGATTTCAAACCATTATGCCCTGCATTACCGCCGCCTTGCTTAATGCGCACATCAGAAGGCGCAATATCAAGCTCATCATGGAATACAATAATGTTTTCGGCTTCAATTTTATAAAATTTTGCGCAGGCCGCAACAGATTGACCGGAATTATTCATATAGGTTTCAGGTTTAAGCAAAATGACCTTCGAATTGCCCAAACGCCCTTCAGAAACTTGTCCCTGAAACTTGGATCTAAAGGCCCCGAATATAGGAAAGGAATTTGCCATAGCGTCTATCGCCATAAATCCGATATTATGCCGATTTTTGGCGTATTCACCACCAGGGTTTCCAAGTCCGACAAACAGCCACATAGGGTCATTCCCTTCCAAAAACAAAGAAGAGCCTTTATCTAAAGGCTCTTTTTGAACTTTAAAACGTAAAAGAAACTTACGCAACAATGCAGATTACTCTTCAGTTGCTTCTGCTGCTGCCGCTTCTTCATCACTAACGATACCATCATCAGTGGATTCCGCGTCTTCAGCTTCTTCTTGTGCCGCTGTTTTCGGTGGTACAAGTGTCGCAATTGTGAAATCACGGTTTGTAATCACTGGTGACGCGCCTTCAGGCATATTTGCATCACTAATTTTAACAGCATCGCCATGTTCTTTGCCTTCCACGTTCACTTCAAGAAGATCAGGAATGCTCATCGCTGAAACAAGAAGTTCCACAGTGTGGCGAACCACATTCAATGTACCCTTTTGCTCTAGGCTTGGACATTTATCTTCGTTGATAAACTGAACAGGAATATTAACAGCCAATTTAGTTTTACTAGATACACGCAAGAAATCAATATGCTCAACAACATCAGTTACAGGGTGTAATTGTACATCACGCGCAAGAACAAGATGTTTTGTTCCGCCGACATCAAGATCACATAATGTAGTGAACATGTGGCCTTTATTGTATTCAACGTTGGTTTCATTTGCAGGTAAAGAAATTTTCACCGGCTCTTGGTTATCACCGTATATAACGGCAGGTGCACGACCTTCACGGCGCAATGAACGAGCAACCCCCTTGCCGGCGCGATCTCTTGCTTCCGCTTGCAATGCATAATTTTTAGACATAGCGTTTTCCTTGTGTTTAATGTTATGACCAGCCTCCAGGGGTGCTGATCCTATTTCAGATGATGGAAAAAAGCAGATTTACAGAGCTTTTGCAAGGAAAATATGGTGCAGAGCACTCAATTATCTAAACAATTCTGAAATTGAACGCTCTTCACTGATGCGGCGTGCTGCCTCACCCATTAAATGAGAGATGCTAATCTGTTGTATATTATGGGCGGCATTCATCTCATCCGTTGCCGCAATACTGTCCGTAATCACCAATGATTTCAGCGGTGATGTGGTCACACGTTCAACCGCCTTACCGGATAACACGCCATGCACAACATAGGCATGCACTTCCTTTGCACCCTGATTTTCAAGGGCAATCGCAGCGTTACAAAGTGTACCACCGGAATCAACAATATCATCAACCAGAATACAAACCTTACCTTTAACATCACCAATAACATTCATCACTTCGGATACCCCCGCTTTTTCACGGCGTTTATCAATGATCGCCAAATCCGCATTTAAACGTTTTGCCAAATGGCGCGCACGAACCACGCCGCCAACATCGGGTGATACAATGCACATATTTTCACCTTGGAATTTGTCATTAATATAAGGCACAAAAACCGGTGCTGCGCTTAAATTATCAACGGGAATGTCAAAGAACCCTTGGATTTGCCCCGCATGAAGCTCTAACGTCAAAACACGATCCGCACCCGCAGCAGTAATAAGATTAGCCACTAATTTAGAAGATATGGGCGTACGTCCACCTGTTTTACGGTCTTGACGGGCATAACCAAAATATGGGATCACCGCCGTAATGCG
>CAXBFT010000076.1:0-8749 GCA_963974945.1 uncultured Alphaproteobacteria bacterium | reverse complement strand
ATTTTATTTGAGGAATCATACCTCCTTGCCTGCCCTAAAGGCACAAAACCAAATACACAAAGCATAAGCATAAGCGGATTGGATGCGGGCGAGCTTCTCTTGCTTGAAGACGGACATTGCCTGAGCGATCATGCATTAAGCGCCTGTGGTCTTCAAAAACCAGAACACCGCAAAGCCTATAGCGCAACCAGCCTGCCCACCCTCATACAAATGGTCAGCAACGGCTTTGGCATGACGTTATTACCTGAAATGGTGATCGAATCTGGGCATCTTCCGGAAAATATTGACATCATCCCCTTTGATGACCCGTGCCCGTCGCGTCAAATCGGTTTGGCGCGCAAGGTCGGCACCCCCAGATACCAAGACACCGAAACATTATTCACCAGCATAACAGGATATAAATACCGCAAAGATTATAAAGACCACCCCTCAACCTTGTGAAGAGTAAGGGTGATCAGCGCCTTATTATATTGCAAAGTTATAATATATTTTGTAAAATGCTCTATAATATGGTGATACAACTAAGAAAATAAATTTAGGGTGACGATTAATGTCAAATCAAAACGTAGCAAAAAATGGCGCAAGCCTTGATACTATCTCAAGTATTATGAACCAATTTCATTTAAATTGCGGTACCTCAGGCAATATGCCAAAAACGCCGGAAACAAAGCAATCTTTATTAAATACAAGCTTATCAAATGACGTGACAGAATTTTCATTAAAACTAAATCGCGCCATGACAGAGCATTTACAGGGATCATCCAATGCCATTGAAACCTTCAAAGATGCATTAAAAATGCGCAGCATGCTTCTCAGTGACCCGGCCGTAACACGACAAGATGATGGTGCACTTAAACAATACCTTAAAAATATTGTGCATATATCCGATGATGGAAACCCATCTAAGTCACTAGAGCTGACAAAAGATTTACATGCAAACGCACTCGATGCTAGTTACAAAGGCGTAACACCTTCAAAAGAAGTAGCTCCGGAAATGCCACAACCCTTGCTATAAAGAGCATATTGCATAAAATAAATTATCGTTATATAAGACCTGTCATGACAAATACAGAATATAAAGTTGCGGCTCTATACCGCTTTACGCCGATTGATGATATCCCCGCTTTACGCGCGGAGATATACGCTTTTGCGGAACAAAATGTGCCAAGCATTTGCGGTACACTCCTGCTTGCGCCAGAGGGTATTAACGGCACGATTGCCGCGCATGAAGGCGAAATGGCGAAAATGATCGCCTTTTTGCACGAAAAGCTTGGCGTTTGCGTTGACGGCATCGCGAGTGAGCTTAAATACTCCCACGCCAGTGCGCAGCCCTTTAATCGCTTTAAAGTTCGCCCAAAGAAAGAGCTTATAACCCTGCGCAAGCCCGAAGCCAACCCGTATGAGCAAGTCGGAACCTATGTGGAGCCAAAGGATTGGAATGATTTAATCAATGATCCTGATGTGATTTTGGTAGATACGCGCAATGATTACGAAACAAAAGTCGGTATATTTGAGGGCGCAATTGACCCCGATATGAAGATTTTTACGGAATTTCCTGACTGGGTGGAAAAGAACCTCGACCCAGCCAAGGATAAAAAAGTGGCAATGTTCTGCACCGGCGGCATTCGTTGTGAAAAGGCAAGCTCTTACATGCTTGCTCATGGATTTGAAAATGTGTACCACCTGAAAGGCGGCATATTAAAATATCTGGAAACCATTCCCGCGGATGAGAGTAAATGGAAGGGCGACTGTTTCGTCTTTGACCAACGCGTTGCCGTTGGCCACGGCCTGAAGGAAGGCGATTGGAGTGTTTGCCACGCTTGCCGCGAACCCCTCTCACACGAGGATACGCAGCGCGCAGAATACGAAAACGGCATATCCTGCCACCATTGCAAGGGCAGCCTGAGCGAAGAAAAAGAAAAAGCATTCCGCGATCGTCAAAAGTTTTATGCAGAGAAATATAGCGACGCATAAAGTTGTTGATTATGAAAAACATATAAAGCATAATACCGCATGCATAAAAAACAACCATTATCAGACCACAGCCTGACGGATCTATTGCAAGAGGCAAAATCTAATACAGGCATATTCCAAGAATTCTGCAAAAAAGCGGAAGATACACACCAGATGCTGGCACGTGAATTTGCAGGCAATCTGGGGACATACCTTGATTACGCCGATATTTTCACAGATGACCCTCATCACGCTCGTGACTTGGTACAACAGTCTTTTATGCGGGCACTGGAAAACACAGAGGACTTTGATACGTGCTTTAGCCAAAGCAAAGACCCACAAATAGTCATCATGAGCTATATTCAAGAAGAGCTTGAAAAACAAAAAAACACCCTATTTCTAATTACCAGAAAAATCCTTGAAAACACCAAGGACGACGATTGCGAGCAATCCCCCATAGAAGCCATACACCAGATAAATATTGAAGAAGAAATTGCACGCGCATTTATGGATTTAAATGACGATGATCAAAATAAACTCCTCAACTTTATGACCCCCTTAAACAACAGCGAATTACCTGAAGACCTGAGGGAAAAGCTCAAGAAAAATGAAAAGCTCAGAGAGCTTTATAAAAACTCAAATTCACCTGATTTATCTTAAAAACCGACAATAATGAGCATAATCCACCCTATTTTGTATTCTTTTCGGCGCTGTCCCTATGCGATGCGGGCGCGCATCGCCTTGTATCAGGCGCAAATCGTGCATGAACATCGTGAAATTGTGTTGCGTAACAAACCGCCGCAAATGCTTGCCGTATCGCCCAAAGGCACAATCCCCGTTCTGATCACGAGCCAAGGCAAAGTCATTGATGAAAGCCTTGATATTATGCTTTGGGCGCTTTCGCAGAACGATCCTGATGGTTGGATTCCCGATATGCACCGCGCGGATATATATGAGCTGATTGAACGGAATGACGGGACGTTCAAACGCGCCCTTGATCGGTATAAATACCCCAACCGTTTTCCCGATGAAGATTGTTCAAATGCGCGCGCTGATGGCATGAAAATTCTGAACGATCTGGAATTAAGGGTAAAACACAATGGCGCTCTCTCCGGCACAAAAACCACCCTGGCCGACATCGCCATTTTTCCATTTATCCGTCAATTTGCCCATGTCGATAAGGACTTTTTCCACGGATCAGAGCTTAAAAATATACAAAAATGGCTTATATACAATACGGATTGTATATTATTTAAAAAAGCCATGACCAAGCATGATGAATGGGTAAAAAATGAACACCCTCATACATTAATTATCGATTATAAATCAAATACTTATTAATGCGTACATTGAAGATTATTATAAAAAAATAAAGCCGAATCAAACCGATTCCAAATCATAAAAAAGAGCCCTGTTTTTCACAACATAGCTCCTTTTTAAATTTTATCATTTTATTAAGACAACCCTTGCCTTCTATGCCTGTGCATACAGATCAAAAACCTCATCCAATGTATTAAAGTTATCACCCAAGCGATGAAAATCCTGTGTCATTGCCAATAAATCCTGTTGGAAGGCAATCATATTATTTTTCAATTCATCAAGTTCATTCGCCAATTGAAACATAACCTCTTCACGATTTTCACGCTCATTAACAAAAACCTGACGCTCGACTTCCATTGATTTTGCAACGATGGACATGCGGCGGCCAATGTCCTGCACCTGTGTATCAATTTTTGCGTTTGTGTTTTTGATTGCTGTAGCGTTTGTCATTTTAAATCTCCTTGATTACTCAGTTAATTTTTCAAAATCTTTTTAAAACCCTTGGCCCGATCTCCACTCCCCAACCCGACCTTCTTATATTATGTTAATATAAGAAGGTCGTTATGACAATTGGTATAAAGGGTATAACCCCCTGAATATAAAAAGAAATTTTACCCCGTAAAACTATACAAAAGGCTATGCATTACCATAACCTCAAGGATAGTATTCACCTATAAATTGAATATTTGAGAAGAACCTTTAAAAAAAAACCCATAAAAAAGGAATGTTATCCTTACTATTATAGGGTGTTTTATTATTTTTTTTCAAAAAAATATTAAGTGCCATAAAAACTGAAAAAATCTTATAATGAGATCAAAAAAAATCGACCCTTATGATAGATAAGGGTCGATTATACATTTGATAAAGCCTAATTTTTATTCAGCCACCTCAGGCGCATCCTTGGATTGATCCCGCTTGCTTTCATTATGCTTACGATCACCACTGCGATGAGATTTATGTTTTTTATTTCCTGTTAAAATATCAACAAACTTCTCTGATACTTTTCTACGTTCTTCTTGCGATAATTGTGTTAGAAGATTTGAAACAAATGTGACCTTCCCATCAGTTACATTGTTATTAAAAACAACCCATTCGCGCATTGCCACATCAAACGCAACAGGGTCAAATTCAGGCGCGACGATTAATGCCTGTAACTTATCCCGATGATCGTGTATTTTTTGCATAACAACTTTTATCTTCTTACGCTTTTCCTCAAAGGCGCTTTTCATTAAACTGCGCGTTTGAGGCGACATGTCAATATCATGCCAAGAATGATCTGCCATCATTTGATAGCCAACCCCCGCGGCACCGCCCATCAAAAGCACATTTAATAAAATCGAAATTGTAAAACATATTTTCAATCTCTTACTCATAAGAACTCTCCATATCCTGCCATTTCAGAGGCATTAAAATACATGCTTTCAATATCTTGTACGGCCATTTGTGATACATCAAATGACAAACCAACCCATGCACCAATCAAAAGAACAGCCGCCAAAGAGACCGCCGGCGCAGGTATAAGCAACCCGTCCCAAATCAATGCAAAAAAGGATCTACGCTTGGCTGCTCCACGGTGATTGGCTGTGGTCAGGGAATAATTCCGCGCCTCTTCTATAATGCGGTATTCTAAATTACTGCGCATTTGTGGTGTACGCCGCGCATTTAACAGATCATCTAAAGCTTTATTATCATCCATAGCTTTGCCCCTTTTTTCCATATGTATTATCATCTTGTAAAAGCCCCTGTCGCTTTAACTCATCCTTGAGCCCCGCCTTCGCGCGCATTAAAAGCGATTCCAGTGCTTTTAGACCCACGCCTAAAATGTCGGCGGCATCCTTATTACTTAGGCCCTCATAAAAACAAAGATTAAGGGCTATTCTTTGACGCTCCGGCAAGGATTGGATCGCATTTTCAAGCATGTCCTGCTCTTGCGCCTGCTCCATTTGCGCTTGCTGATCGTCCTTATCATCCATAATACGCTCTAATACGTCAGAACCCTTCGTTGGTTTTTGCTTACGCAAAACATCAATGGCTTGATTGGTGACAACGCGATAAAACCAAGTAGTGAATTTTGCCCCGCGCGCATTATCCCAAAGCGCAGGATTACGCCAGAGCTTCAAGAATGCCTCTTGCACAATATCTTCGGCCAAATCCTGATGAGAGCAAACACGATAGGCGGCGGCATAAAACATACGTGTATGCCTGCGCACAAGCACAGCAAAGGCCTCATGCTCGGCGTTTTGCACGCGCGTCATAAGGCCTTCATCTGTTTCATTTTCAATATCCGGCATGGATGTCATATAAGCCGGCACCCTTTCCTATTCAGCTGGTGGCGGTGGAGGCGTATCGCCATGCTCGCCTTTTTTGCCTTTATGCTCTTTCATTTTTTCGCGCATTTTTTCCATGTTCTCTTTGGCTTCTTCTTTGGTGATAACACCATCGCCATTCAGGTCCATTTTGGCAAAACGTTCTTCTGCGCCTTTTAGAAACTCCTCTTTAGACACTTCGCCATTGCCGTCAATATCTTGTTTTTCAAACATTTTTTCAAAACGGTTGCCTTTTTTCCCGTCATGCCCGCCTTTGTGATCATCAGCATAGCCAGCGGCGAATGGAAGCGCGATTGCACCAAGAGTTAAAGCACTTAATACTAAATATTTATTCATGACTTTTATTCCTTTAAAAAGTTGTCTTGCATATATATACGCAGCGACACCAAGAACCCTTTGCAAAAAAATTAGGGCTTGCCCCTAACCTTTTAAATCAATAACAACGCGGTGCAAAGAGGAGGTATTAGGACGCAATAACATCGTATCAAGTATTTCAGATTTTGCCTTAAGACGAATTTCAAGCAAAACACTGCCGTCATTTTGAGGGCGGGCGGTATAACTGCCGAGTAACGGACTGCCGCCAAGCGTGCCTTGCGGCTCCATCGCCCAATTTGTGTCTTCCATTTTAATACGAAGAACATTACGAATATGATCTATCGCGACCTTGTAACGCGTTATATCACTCACCTCAATAACCATACGCGTTTTGCCCGGATGCTTGCCCGCCCGTATTGCCGTGGCCCGCGCAGTTGATTTGGCCAAGGCCCCCTGTGGAGGGGCGCCATTTACGATAGATTTTAATTTTGGCTGCGCTAATACGGGTTTAAGCGTTGGTACAGGAATAGATTCTAACACCTCATCCAGTGCTGCGCTCATGTTATTCATAGGCTTTTGTGGTGGTGTAATTGCCGATGGATGTAGATTTGCAAGCCCTGCCGTCATAATGCGCCTTCGTTGGGGCAGAGGTGGCGGCGTGACAATGCTCCCCGCATCATCAAACATCGATGTGATTTTATCGATCATATCCTGACCGACAACGGTTTGTGATGGCTTCACAAATGTTGTTTCCGCAACCTCATAGGCATCATAATCATCATTAGAGGGTGCACCATTTTTCTCCAAACGCAGAACACGCATTTTTACATCTTGATTGCTTAGCGCATCAGGTTTGAAATGCGGCGATAGCTCATTCATTTTATTTTTGCGGTGAACATCAACTTTTTTTCGTGCGGCTAAATTGGCTTGCGCGGGGTCGTACTCACGCCCTTGCTCAACTAAATTCCAATTTCCATCTGCCTCTAATAATTTTTCGCTGTTAATACGGTATCTTTTTTTCACGGATGTTGTTGTTGATGTTGGTGGATATGCCGAAAGATCGGCATCCCCCGCCGCGGGCGTGATAAAATTCAAATCTGAAAACGCCGTTTCAACGCAAGCGGCCAAGGTGCAAACGGACACAGCGCATAAAAGCAAAGACAAAGCGCGCTTGCCCTGCCCTAAAGATCTCTGATTATTTTTATGAACAGAAGAACTCATATAACTCAAAAACATCCCTGATGTGGTTTAAAACACTCTATGCCCCTATGGCAAAGTGGTCAATTTTTGCCACCTGCCAGACGGCCTTTATCCACATAAGGGATACCACATCAATTTACACATAAACGCCCGAATATACGCCTAATTAACTTCACATAACGTTCCGGGCGACGTGATACTACGATATGTGCGCCTAATAATGCAATCCATATTATTGTTAAGATCACAGTCGGCAAGCCAATAGCAACTCCGCCCAAACCAATCGCGCCCATCACCGCGACCAATGCGATGATAAGAACACTGGCATAATGCACAGGCATGCCTGCATCGATAAAGTGATGATGGAAATGCCCGCGATCGGGTGAGAACGGATCACGCCCCTCACATGCGCGACGATAAAATTGGGCACATGTATCAAAAATAGGGAAACCGATAATCCACGCCACGGCAATCGGCTCAATCGGGCTTTCCGGCCCTCTGGCCAGATGAACGGCAAACCAGGCAACGGTTAAGCCCAAAGACATGCTACCTGCATCACCAAGGAACAGGCTTGCCTTTCTGCGCCAAGGATTGCGTATATTAAAGACCAGAAAGCCCATAATGCATGCAATTAAAACGGCCAGAATAAGAGCCTGCGAAAACCATCCCGCAATAAAGGACGCAAATAAAAACCAACCAAACATCACAGATACGCCGCCCGCAAGACCATCCATACCATCCATCAAATTCAATGCGTTGATCAATAAAACAATCGCCGTAATGGTAAACGGATAAGACATGAACCCCGTCCAAACCACGCCAAAGCCAAATAAATCGCCCAGATACGCCGCCTGCACATTGCCCATAAAGGCAATAAGCGCCGCCGCCGCAATGTGAATGAAAAATTTGACCCGCGCATGAATAGCGTGTTGGTCATCTATCGCCCCCGACACAAGCAAAACAACCAAAGCCATATAGAGCGGCCAATATTGATTTAAATCAACAATACCGCTTATAAGCCCATAGAACATAAATATAATATAGATAATAAGGCCGCCAATGGGGGGGATGGCTTTATCATGTTGCTTACGTCCGCCCGGCGCATCGACAATGCCTGCGAGACGCGCCAATTTACGAAATGGCATAACAAAAAGCACCACAAGGATGAACGCAATAAGCGGGTGTATCAATAGAGACACGAGGGCGTGTTCAGGCATAAAAAAGCAGCTCTTTGGATTTAAGATTGCACAAAATTAGCACAACACATAATAAAAGCCATAGCGTTTACACCATTAAACGATATTCATCCAAATATTTCTGATGATTTCAAGTATCTCAGGCAATGGGCACAGAATTAGAATTCTGCATGAACGGCATTAAAAAACGCCAAAACATCGCCACCCACCAAATAAACGCTTGCCGAGATAGCAACCGCAATTCCTGCGGCGATCAAAGTATATTCAATCGCCGTAGCGCCAGATTCTTGCTTAAAGTAATTGACAAGACGCTGAACCATATTTTTTTTCCTTATATAACCTCAACCATTATGACAAGGAAACAATAACATTTCGTAAAGAATTAGCGAAAGCGATGGGGCGATAAAGCATCCAGAACGGCGGGCGCATTTTGATTTT
>CAXBFT010000075.1:0-8761 GCA_963974945.1 uncultured Alphaproteobacteria bacterium | reverse complement strand
CCGCTCGATGCATCACAACGCCGTGCAGGCTCATATAAGGGACACTTAACGTTGCGCCACCTATACCAATCAATGTTGAAAGCGAACCAATGACAAAGCCTGCAACACTGACAAAAGGCTGTTTAGGCAAGGCGATGGCTTTATTACGTTGAAATTTACTGCGATCAATCATCATCAGCCCCGCGAAAACAACCAATGCCGTGGCAAATATCATTTTCAACGTCGAAGCATCCAAATTACGCGCTAAAATAGTGGCGCAAACCACGCCAATCACAATGCCGATGCCAAGCATACGAACAATATCAAAATCGACACCGCCTTTTTTATGATGTGCGCGCGCAGATGAAAAACCCGTCGGGACAATGACTGCCAAAGATGTGCCGATGGCGCAATGCATTATAACATCTCCCTCAAACCCGAAAGCGGGTTGCGCCAGACTTAGAATATAGTAAAGCCCCGGAACAAGAACAATGCCGCCGCCCACACCAAGTAACCCTGCCAAAAATCCTGCGACTGCGCCCAATGCCACAAGCATTAGCACTAATGTTATAATATCCATAAAACATGCTCCATCTTAATGTTGTCGTTTGGCTTTATTTTTTAACAAGGTGCAAGCTATGCATCGTAGAATCCTTGTGTAAGAAGCATAAAAGCTATGGCATAAAATAAATGCCAATGACTATAGAGATGGTAACATAGCATGAAAGCGATGAAATGAGAGAAGGTCAAGCCTGCGCGCTTATCCATATTTTATTGGTGTGTTATGGGGTAAGGGGCGCATGAATACGCATAAAATGAAAATATCAGACTTTACCGAGAATTATAGAGTTTTGTGCCGCCGCCAATGGTACTTTCGCGTGTCCCGCGACCATTATGGCTTTCAATATCTGTGGCCGTAGATGAGGCCCCCAGAGGGAGTGAGGAGGATGTATAAGCGGAGCTTGATACCGCCCCAGCATCATAATCTTTATAATTATAATCTTTGCCTTCTAATGCCTGTTGATACGCCCATTCCTGACGCGCCAAACGTGCGCGCTTATCTTCTTCACGCTGTTCGTTCTTGGCTAAAATCTTTGCGGCATATTCCGCCTTATTCTTTTGCACCATTTTATCGTGCTCTTGATAAAATGTCGCCATAGATTTAGCAACGCTCTTTTGTGTTTCAGCCTGATTTATAAGAGCCTGTGCGATGTCTGAATTTCTGTTCTGAACTGCATTTGGCGACATCAGTGAAAATAAAGGCGTAGAGACAAAATTTGTATACGAAGCCTTCGTATAGCGCGAAATAACCTCCTTCAAGCCTGAGCTTACACTATAGGATGTTTTTGATTTTCCGGTTTTATTATAAAGCGTAGGCGCATCTTTTCCATTCACCCCTGTTGGCGTGTTGTAATACTTAGGACGAGCATCCGGTTCTGTATTTGATTTATTTGTTTTTGATGTAGAATTCCACAGCTCCGCCGCTTGCAAACCATTAAAAAATGATGGCATTGCCACGATCATTGCCAAAACACCAAACAAAAATAAATTACGACGCTTCATTATTTAATCTCCTACATCCCCACTGTAACAGAAATATCCATATAAGTGCAAAACAGAAATAAAAAAACTCCCATCCTAATTATATACAAGACCTTCATTTTTTAAGCGATTCTTAATCATTTCAAGCCAAGATAATAATTCTTATGGAAAACATTGCAGCTTGCAGACATAAGACACCCAATTCAGGTAACTGCGGAGTAAGAAAATGCATGTAAACGTCAAAGAATTCCTTCAAGAGGCAGACCTCCAAGAATCCCTATATCCGGGAAAACGAATCGTAAAGCCCTGTAAACAAGTGGGGGAATATCGCAATCACTGTGTTGTTATCGATTGGCGCGACCCATCGACATTAAGTGTTGAGATCAAACCAGGCTTGAGCGGTAAGCAGCTTGCTCCTGAAATGGTCAAACAATATCCCGTCAGCTTTCAAATGCCGACCTATGTCAAAATCGACACCTCAGTTGAAGCGCAAAATGACAATGATGAGGACGAAGATGGAGAAGATGGAAAATCCAAAGGAAAACGCGGTGAAAGCGGCGGTGGCGGTAAAAAAATGACAAAAAAGATGTCATTGGATGATATTGAAATGATTGCCGCGCGCTTTAGCGATAAGGCCGAGGGGAAAATCCCTGAGTTGGGAAAGATAAAAGAAATGATGGTTATGGGCGTGCAACTTGCGAAAGAAAGTTTTGCCACGGCCTTTGGTGAACTTACAAAACAAATTAATCACGCAAAAGTCACGATGACCGAGGTTTTGGCAAAGGCCGCGAACATCGTTACCCGCGTAACGCCAGCGGAATATATAAAGCCGACAGGCAATGAAACCACACAATATAAATACGACCGTGAGAAAAACGCCGATATAGGCATGACTATGCGTATGGGGTAACGCATCATAAATCCCCCCTTGCCCTTCCCCTGTAATGGCTTTAAATATAAGCGATGCATACAGAGTTAGATGGGTAACAGATGAAAAACGGCGATAAAAACGGCAAGAAAACAGGGAATGATAATAAAGTCATTCACTTTCCTGCATCTGATCAACGTAATAGCGTTAAAAAGGCCATTAAGCTCTCACAAAAACAGCGAGAGACACAAGACGAGCAAAGCAAGAAGAAGCAAGAGCGTCTGGAAGATGATTATCGCAGGCAATATCGCTTGGAACAAGCTGAGCGAGCGCAAAACCAAGTCAAACAGGCGCGCACATCAGCAGGCGGAAAACAGCCTTTTATAAACTGGGATAAAATTCCACCTTTTACTCGTTTTATGGTCGGCGCGCTTTTAGCCATCCACCTTGTCCTGAGCTTTGCTGTGAGTGATGCAAATTATGTCTATATTCTACAAAATTTTGCCTTTATACCCGCCAAATACACCGGAGGCATGGAGTGGAGTATGAGTGCAATCATCGCGCCTGTGACCTCTTTATTCATTCATGCAGGGTGGATGCATTTAATCGTTAATCTTGTGATGGCCCTTGCCATGGGTATGTTTTTTGAGCGCGTCTTCGGCGCACGTGCGGCGCTTGTATTTTTTATTATATCAGGTGTGGCAGGGAATTTGGTTTATCTGATCCTCGACCCTATGTCGCTTACCCCTGTTATTGGTGCATCGGGGGCAATTAACGGCCTATTTGCCGCTACCCTTATCATTATGGTCGAACGCGGCATGATGGGACCGGAAGCGCAAAAACGTGGCCCCTTCCCCATTATTCTATTCTGGGCAAGTATAATGATTCTGATTGGATTAATCAGCAGCGACACATCATGGCAATCCCATCTGGGTGGGTTCTTCTGTGGCGTGGGCTTACTCCACCTTTGGAAACGCGGTTATTTAAGGGTATAACCCCGATAAAAACCACTACATCGCTGCCAAAAGCGGGACATTCATATAGCGTGGGCTGTTGAGCAACATAGAGCTTACAGCTCTGCCTTGCGGAAAATCCCAGATGATTGTGTTAAACAAGCCTTGATCTGTAATTGGCAACCATTTATCAAACACACGACCCGTTTCAGAGCAAATCCACATACGCTCACGCGGTGCATCAGCTGCCTTTTCTAACCATTGGCGAACGGCCTTATCATCTTGCGTTGCGCGCTCTTCTAATCGCGCCCATATTTTATATAAATTCACGTTCGGACGAATACTTTCGGCTTTTTGCAGATGCTTACGGGCTTCTCCCCATAGTCCTTCGCCAATCAAAGTATTTGCCAAGGCTTGCAAGCCTTCAACACTATCAGGGTTTAACGCGAGAAGTTTTTCAAACCAACGCACACGCGCCATGCTATCGCCCTCCTTCGGGGCTGGCATCGCCTCCCCCCAGAGAGCAATAAGATCCGGATGAGGTTGCAATTTCCACGCCGATTGCACCATAGACATGGCGGCCTTTTGTTTGCCGCGGGTAATATACATGCTGCCCAAACGCACCACAGTCGGTACAAAATTATTATCAGTTTTATAAGCCGCCTGAAGGGTGCGGAATAATGTCTCCTCATCCCCCGCTTCATGCGCGGCATCGGCCTGTGCCAACAACATGGCAACGCGATCACTATTGGCTTTATTCACCGCAATAGCACCTGCCTTTTCTGCGCGATATAATATTTTAAGCGCTGCATCCCAATGACGGGCGCGAATTTCAAGATCATATACAATGCATAAAATCCATCCCTGTTTTGGATAATCTTCTAATGCCTTATGCCCCAATTCCAACGCACCCTCATAATCACCATTGTCCAGAGCAGATTGTAACAGGCCACGAATACCGAGGAAGGAGGCATCCTTATCATCCATCATTTTGATAAAGGCGCGCGCCGCATCAATTTCACGCCCTTCAAGACGCGCTGCTTGCGCATCGAGCAATTTTGGAAGAACATTATTGTCATTGAGGAATTTCTTCGCCCGTTGAGCCTGATAGCTTGCCGCACGGCCATCGCCCGCCGCAACCGCCGCCAAACCGATAGAAAGTGCTCTAAGTCCCTTATCCTTATTCGTCATATCGCGATAACGCGTCATGTTTTTGGGCATATCTAAAATAGTTTTTATAATACTGAAAATCACAATGCCAAGCACAACAACCGCAAGCATAGCAAGCAGGAAAAAGCCGACATGAAATGTCAATTTATATTGCATCCAGTCAATAATAATCACGCCCGGGCGTTGCCCGATCCACGTTACAATACCAACGACGATCGCGATTTTAATCAATGCGAGAAATGCACGAACCATAAGAACCTCTTTTTCATTATGTCATTTGTGGAAGGAATCCTCCCGATGCTATGATTTTTATTCCTGTTCAATCAACTGAGAGCCACCAAGATAACCACTGCCAGTACTCAACTCGATTGCTTGATCAATCAGTTTTTTAACTTCTCGTTTATTAAGTGCGGCTTCAACCTGCTTGATCCATGGGCGCAGAGGCTCCAACTCTTTTGCTTTAAGTTGTTTCTTTAGAAGCTTAAGAGCCTCCTCCCAATTATTGCTTTCAACCATTTTTTCAGCCTTCTGTAAGGTCGCCTGTGTTTGGGTGCCAGTCACCAATTCACCGTCTTTTTCAACCTGTAAAATCTCGTTCATTTTGGCAGACATTTTTTCGCTAAAAGACACATCCTCACCACGTAAAGACGCGGTAAGTGTCTCACCTGCGACAGTTTGAAATTCCTCTTTCAATCCGCCAAGAGACAAAATTTCAGATTTAGAATAAGGCGCGATTTTTTGTAATGACGTTTTTAATGCCACATCTTCTTCACCAACCATATTCATCAAAAGCTCCAAATCACCGTCAAAGTCCTTTTCATCACGATTAAGTGCAGAGCGCACTTGCGTCAGTGCAAAAAGCATGGCCGCCGCCTTAAGCTCATTTTGCGGTACACCTTCTAATGTTTGCCCCAGAGCTTGATTCTTTTGACGAGCAACATTCAACATAGAGTTTACCTGTCCCGCATCGTTATTTCCCGATTGTTTAAACACACTATTGAGCATAGCAACAGATTCATCCCCTATTTTTAACCCCGCATAGCTTTGGCTCATTGAATCAAAACGTTTGGTTAGGGACGCAAAACGATCAGTGCCTGTAATTTCACTGACGTAAGTCTGAAGTTTTTCAACACGATCATCAAGATCGCGCG
Organism: uncultured Alphaproteobacteria bacterium; assembly: GCA_963974945.1. Classification (GTDB taxonomy): domain Bacteria; phylum Pseudomonadota; class Alphaproteobacteria; order Micavibrionales; family Micavibrionaceae; genus UBA1672. Next base: position 3,098 of record CAXBFT010000075.1, on the reverse strand, counting down.
TTGCCATAATATCTTGCGAGGCCACTTGAACAGAATGCATTGTTTCACCAACCATTTGCTTGGCTTCTATGGCTTGCTGTTTCAACTCCGCCAATTGCTCTGCCCAATCCTCAGGAACCAACCCCTTAAAGGCCGATTGTTGGGTTTTTAAATCAGAGACTTCCCCCTCCAAAGATGAAAGACGAGTTCCGTGCTGATCAAACTCTTCGTAATCAGGCCATAACATACCAATCAACGCGCCAACAACTAAAATAACCATAGCCGCTGCAATCATCGCGCTTTTTGTAATCGCCCGCTTTTCTGTCTTTACAGCAAGCTCAGTAAAATCGGCATGCGTTACTTTTTGACGCGGTAGCGCAGAAAACTCATTTGGTGATCTGTGGACTGGCTTTACTGTTTCTTGTGGTTTTTCATTGGCTGTGGATTTAACAACCTCCTCATCTTGGACGTCTTCACTTGCTGCTTTTTCAAGAGTTTTTACAAAATCATTGACCTCTGCTTTATCTTGAGATGCAGTATCATCAATAGATGCTATAGACGGCGCATCATCAAAAAATGCGCTCAGATCAATATTATGCTCTTTCGCGGCTTTGAAAACGGCGGACTTACGATTAGCAGGAATAGCATCGCGTTTTTTCCAACCTTGTATTGTTGTTACGGCAACATTAACCTTTGCAGACATTGGGCGAATACCGCCAAAAGCCTCAATAATCCCTACTGCATTTTGAATAGGCTCTGACGTTGCTGAATTGCTCATGATGAATTTCCCTACTATAATTCGCTTACGACTTTTAAAAATAAAACTATATCACACCCGTTTATAAAAAGAGAAACTTTGTCCTTATGTATAGCCCCCTTAAAGGCAATGCGTCTCTATCAGGCGTATCATACCATCCCCATCGGGTGAATTGGCGCTGTACGCGTGTGCATTTAAAACAGTGTGTACGTAGTTTACCACGAGATCGCTGATGCACAAGATTTTTATATCATTCATTAACGGGATAATGGCTGCCGCAAATGCAAGATCAAAAAATGTCTCGGCGCTGCGCTTTGAAAAAAATGTTATGGCACCTATGTCACCTTTTTGAAACTGCTCAACCAGCGCATTATGAAGCATATCTACGCCCACAGCCTCATATATGATACGTTCATCAACATGATGCCCTGCGCGTGACAGAGCCTCTGCCATATCCAACGAGACATCTTGCCCGCGCAGATATAAAAGTCGTGCCTTTTTTTGTAATAAATCAGTAATGATTTCATTTTTTAAATCATGCGCGGTGGCTGCGCGTATTTTTGCATCACCACATTTTTGCCCGACACAATATAAAGGCGTGTTTTGAATAAGCGATCTATCCAAAAATTTAAGGGCATGCTGACTTGTTACAATAATACCGTCATATTTTTTAAAATCAGGCATATCAAATTTCAACGCCTTGATCTTCAAAACAGGCTCGAATACAAAATCACAAAAATTAAGATCGGCAATTTCTGTGCATAACTGCTCAACAAAATGACGCGCTTGCTCTTTTGGTCTTGTTATGATTATTTTCTTTTTATACATACACCCTCTTATTGGACAACATTAGACAAGAATTCCTTGGGGTATGTTCTTTTTTAACCGGTTTCCAATTGTTTCACCGAATATACGCGCATCTATATCTGACGTGATAACTTCGGATACATCATCCCCCCACGATACAGATCCATCGGGAGAGACCACCTGTACGCGTAGGCGCATCAGCATATCATCCAAAACAGCATGAACCCCAACAGATGTATGGCACGATCCGCTAAGAGCACGAAGAACGCCACGTTCTGCTTCAACGCATCTATATGTATTAGAACATAAAAATTGGCCTAAAAAGGATAATTTTCGCATATCACTCTCTCGGATTTCAATACCAACCGCCCCCTGCCCAACGGCAGGCAACATATCACCCATATCCATCACAGATGTGATCTCATGAGAAAGCCCCAAACGATTCAATCCTGCGCATGCAAGAAAGGTGGCATCCACCTGTCCATTGCGGAGCTTATCAATACGGGTTTGCACATTGCCACGAAACGTCACCGTTTTTAAATCCGGGCGCTTATGCAATAAAAAGGCCTGACGGCGCGCGCTTGCTGTCCCGACAACAGCACCAATGGGCAAATCATTAATCGTTTTAAACTTAGATGATAAAAAAGCATCCCGCGCATCTTCACGCGGCAACATAAAGGGAATAACCAAACCATCCGGCAAAACCGTTTCCATATCCTTCATAGAATGGACAGCAATATCAATATCCCCGGCAAGCATTGCCTCCTCAATTTCTTTGGCGAATTGCGCCTTCCCCCCCGCCAAGGCGTTCAAACGAACCTCGCCATCTTCCGGCTTCCAATCGCCAGAAGTCAGTATAACCCGCACCTCAACCCGTACGCCTTGTCCAATACTGTCTATTAATTCGCGCACCATACACGTTTGCGCCAAGGCCAAAGGAGAACCCCGCGTCCCGATGACAATTTTTTTAGGATAGCTATATTCAGGTTTGACACTCATCTCTCGTCACTCTATTTCTTAGTGTTATGAATATTCTTGGCATTGAAACAAGCTGCGACGAAACCGCGGCAGCGATCGTTACCGATACTAGAGAGATACGCTCTAACGTCGTATTAAGTCAACTGGAAGAACATGCCGTTTACGGCGGCGTTGTTCCGGAGATTGCAGCGCGCGCGCATATAGAGCACATCGACAAGGTGGTAAAGGCCGCGCTGGATAATGCAGGCATTGGCTTCGATGACCTTGATGGCGTTGCAGCAACCTGCGGCCCCGGGCTCATTGGCGGCGTTATGATCGGCATGATGAGCGCAAAAGCCATTGCCGCCGCAAGAAACATCCCCTTCATTGCCGTAAACCACCTTGAGGGGCACGCCCTTACCGCGCGACTGGCAGATAATATTGCATTTCCCTATTTGGTTTTGCTGGTTTCAGGCGGACATACGCAAATTCTGGTTGCCGAAGATGTTGGGGTCTATAAAAGATGGGGAACAACTCTGGATGATGCGGCAGGGGAATGCTTTGATAAATCAGCCAAGCTGATGGGCATCCCATTCCC
>CAXBFT010000074.1:0-8819 GCA_963974945.1 uncultured Alphaproteobacteria bacterium | reverse complement strand
ACCAAGACCTTTATAGCGGGAAATTTGTAAACCCTTACGGCCGGCTTCTTGGATACGATCATAAAAGGCTGCGGGGCCGTTAATATTTGTAACAGGCTTATTATCAGCTTTAATTTCAACAGGGCCAGAAAAAATTTCCTGTAACCACGCTTTTGCTGTATTCAAACGACGTGCATCAGGTGAACGCACACGGTCAATTGACAGGCGCACACGCGCGGAAAGTGCATTGATGGAATTACGCAAAGCGCGTGATTTGACTAAAAGATCGCGCAAATCATTACCTGATCGTGTGCTGCCGCTATGGTCGGTGATTTCTACTTCGTTAATTGCAACGGAAATCAAATAGTCTTCTAATTCACGTTCATCTTTCAAATAAATCTCGCTGGATTTACCGCGCTTTACCTTAAACAAGGGCGGTTGTGCGATATAAAGATAACCACGCTCAATCACTTCGGGCATGTAACGGAAGAAAAATGTTAAAAGAAGAGTACGAATATGCGCACCGTCAACATCCGCATCCGTCATAATGACAATTTTATGATAGCGGGCTTTTTCAATGTTAAATTCATCCGGTCCAATCGACGTACCAAGCGCCGTAATGAGCGTGCCAATCTGATCAGAGCCAAGCATGCGGTCAAAACGCGCACGCTCAACATTCAAAATTTTACCTCGCAAGGGCAGAATAGCCTGATTATGACGATCACGTGCCTGTTTGGCCGAACCACCCGCTGAATCCCCCTCAACGATGAATATTTCAGAAACAGCAGGGTCTTTTGACTGACAATCGGCAAGTTTACCAGGCAAGGAGGATATATCCATAATTCCCTTGCGACGTGTTAAGTCGCGTGCGCGGCGTGCGGCCTCACGGGCTTGGGCGGCTTCGGCAATTTTTGCAACAACGATCTTCGCTTCGGCCGGATTTTCCTCAAGCCATGTTCCTAAATGTTCTGCAATGGCGCTTTCTACAACGGGGCGCACCTCAGAGGAAACCAGCTTGTCTTTTGTTTGTGATGAGAATTTAGGATCAGGGATTTTAACGGAAAGCACACAAGTGAGGCCCTCACGCATGTCTTCACCTGTTAATTTGATCTTATCTTTTTTCGTCATCCCCTTTTCCTCGGCATATTTACCAAGGACACGGGTTAGCGCGCCGCGGAAACCGGCCAAATGCGTACCACCATCGCGTTGCGGAATATTATTGGTAAAGCAGAGCATGGTTTCATGATAGGCATCGGTCCATTCAAGCGCAGCTTCGATTGTTACGCCGCATGAATCATCAAAAGCAGAAAGGTTAATCGGCGCAGCGATGATCGATTTTTTACTGCGATCAAGATATTCAACAAAGCTTTTAATCCCGCCTTCAAAATGAAGGTGAGAAACAACCCATTCTTCTTCGGTTTCGGGGCGTTTATCGGTGATGTAAATATTTACACCGGAATTCAAAAATGCCAATTCACGCAAACGATTTTCAAGGGTTTTGAAATCAAAATCTGTCATGGCAAATGTTTCGGTCGCAGGCAAGAATGTAACCATAGAGCCTGTACGCTCGCCATCTTCTGTATCACGAATAGGAATAAGATCGGCCTCGGGAACACCATGTTTGAAGCGCATGAACCATTCTTTGCCTTCGCGCTTAATATTAAGCTCCAAATACTCAGACAAGGCATTAACAACAGATACACCAACGCCGTGCAGACCGCCGGAAACCTTGTATGAGTTATCATCAAATTTACCACCGGCATGTAACTGCGTCATAATAACTTGCGCGGCGGAGACTTGCTCCTCCGTATGTAGACCTACAGGAATTCCGCGCCCGTTATCTTTTACTGTAATTGATCCATCGGCGTTAAGAACAACATCGATGCGATCACAATACCCCGCCAATGATTCATCAATGGCGTTATCGACGACCTCATACACCATGTGGTGCAAACCCGTGCCATCATCCGTATCGCCAATATACATGCCCGGGCGTTTGCGAACAGCATCAAGGCCGCGTAAGACCTTAATCGAATCCGCGCCGTAATCATCATTATCGCCAACTGGTTTTGGGTTTGTATCACTCATTAAATTTTGTCCTTTAAAATCCGCCAAAAGCGTCCGTAGCATTAGGCTTTATATGTATTTTTATCAACTATATTGTATAGCACAGCCAAGGGGCTAACAACAGGGCAAAGCGTGTTTTTTTACCCGTTTTTTTAATGGGCTAATTAATTGTAAAATATAGATTTTTTTGATATTCTATGTGCAGTCATAAACCATAATGCAGGATGTCCGTATATGTCAGATGAAGAAATGTTAAAATCCCCTGATAATTCTGATGATGGATCACAGGACACTGGCCTCCCTCCTTCTTCGGAAGCGGAAGAAATATCTGCATATCGTCAACGTGATTCGCTTTGGGCAAATTTTATCTTGGCAGGGCTTTTTCTGAATGTTTTGTTTTATCTGTATTATGATTTTTCAATCCATAATAAGTTCAGCAGCCTTTTGATGATGATACAAGTTTGTATTATTGTTTTATTTTTCCTTATACGTGTTTACCCCAAAAAGGTATCCTTCGCGCCAAGGGATTGGGCCGTTGCATTGGCGGGGACATGGCTTCCTATGCTTATTTACCCATCAGGAAACGGAACTGAAATTGCCTTATTTTTAATTATCCAGTTGATTGGTATTATAATCTCTACATTTGGAATATTAAGCTTGAACAGCAGCTTTGCAATTGTTCCTGCCTTACGAGAAGTGAAGACAGGTGGCATGTATCGTTTTATGCGCCACCCTATTTATTTTGGCTATTTTCTATCCTTTACCTGCATGGTGTTACAGAATTTAACCGCATTAAATGTTGCCATTTTATGTGTGATTCTAGGGTGTGATATTATGCGGATTAAGGCAGAAGAAAAAATCTTAAGCGAAGATGCGGTATATATTCTCTATAAAGGGCGTGTACGCTGGCGCTTATTTCCGTTTATTTGGTAGGCGGCGCATCATCTATTCGTTTGTAGGCACTGAATTTTTTTAATAGAGGCTTGGGTCCAAATGAACCGTAATCATTAATATCAAATGTTAATGGTGGGCTTAGGCGGTATGAGTGAGATAGCTCCTTTTGCAGGCCTGGCCCATCGCTGAAAAACTTTCTATAATCAAAGGTATAATCTTTTGCATCTAATAAAGTATCATCTATAAAAATAATATCAGGTTGTTTTTTTATAATATCGTCTTCAACCATATGCATCAAAAGATTCTGAGATTCTACGCCATCAATATAATATTGAGTTTCGGGGTTATATTTCTTTTTTTCTAAGATTACAGGTATTTGCCATTGGAATGATAATCTGGATGCATAAACATGGTTGCCTTGAAGCGCCGTTGGTATAAATATTTCTAAGGTATCGGTAAAGACGTAGAAACTACAAGGCTTAGAACAATATCGATCAAGATATTTAGCTACTGGAAACTCTTTAATTTTATCCTTAGTCATAAAAGAAAAATTAGGGGGGATCAATACCCCAATGCCAAAGCTGACAATCGCAAATACAAATAATAACGAGCAATATTTTTTTGATGGGAATAATTTATCAAATCGGAAGAATAATGAAAGAGAAGCGCCGATAATATACAGTGTAAGTGCTGGTACAAGGTGAGTGTCAAAGCCTTTCATTTGGAAGAAGAAGGCAACGAAGCATGCGGCACTTGCAATATAAAAAAAGCGCAAAAGTTTTTTCTTATGGGGCCCTATTGTATATGATGCCTCATCAAAAAGGGCGGTCATTATAAGCGCAAATAAGCAGAATGTTCCGAACCTAAGATTTGAAGAAAAGAATGTCGAAAGTACATAATCCTTCATAGTCATAGGTAAAACGTTAAAGGTATAGTCGGATAATATAGTCAGCAAACAAATGGCATAAAGCAGGCACCCGATTGAGAGTCCTATAAAATCCGGCGCTAGTAAGCCGTGAAAGCTTCTTTGTTTATAAAGCCTGTGCGCAATCATCAGTGTCGGAAAAAGCCCAAAATGAGGTTTTATGAGTATAGAAACAACTCCTAAAACCATAATTGCGATTGTAATTAATATATTGAATTTAATCTCAATATTATAGGCATATTGAAATAAAATAAACGGAATAAAACCGATGAGAATCATATGTTCTTTATCAGCAAAAGAAGGGCCCTGCATAAGTGTTAAGCAAAAAGAATATGCAAGGATAACGACCATTCTCTCTGCTACATCAATACTTTTTATTTTTCTTAAGACATGCCAGGTAAAAAAGAGAGAGAGTGCTGAGAGGGAAAGGGCACCCAAATACGTCACCATTGCAATAGGAAATCCAGTTATTTTTGACAAGAGAACAAAGGGTAGATATACCAAAATGCAAAGGGGGGGGTTACCTTCAAAAAAATCTTCTGACATAAGCTTGCCATCTAAAATTCGTTCCGCCCCCATAAGCAGCCATGAGACATTGCCGTTAAGCATTAAGGGGCCTTGTAAGGTAATCGAAAGATAAAATATACCGCCTAATATGCTGATAAAAATAGTATAGAGGGTATAAATAGATAGTTTCATTATATGGCTGCTTTAATTTATTTCACTATGCTTATTGGTTTTATCATTATTGTCTATGTGTTTAAAAGCATTTAAATTTATTTTGCTTTTGTGCATTTTTTCTGTCTTTATGCATCCCATGAATGACGCATTATACACATTGATCAGAGAGCATTTCAAAACCATGGAAGGGTATTCTTCCGCGGGGATGGAGGCTGGTAAATCAGCAGATAAAATTTATCTTAACGCAAATGAAAATCCGTATGAATTACCGGGATTAGAGGGACTAAATCGCTATCCTGAGCCACAGCCGGTGACGTTGCGAGAGGCTTATGCACAAAATTACGGTGTAGAGAATACGCAAATTGTAATGACGCGCGGCGCAGACGAGGCGCTTGTCATTTTAACTAAAATATTTTGTGAGCCACATAAAGATAATATTCTTATATCAAGCCCGACTTTCGGCATGTATGGCGTGGATGCTAAAGCTATGCCCTGTGGCGTTGTTGATGTGCCTTTAATCAAGTCGAATGGTACTTTTGAACTTGATAAAAACGGCATTATTGCCGCGGCAATTGACCCTGTACAAAAAGTAAAGATCATTTTCATATGCTCCCCCAATAATCCAACAGGGAACAGCCTGTCTCATGATGATATTGCAGATATTTGCGATGCGGTTGAGGGGCATGCCGTTGTTATCTTAGATGAAACCTACGCGGAATTTGCAAAGGCAGGTTCCATGGTTGATGACTTGGAAAGTACGCCAAATTTGGTTATTTTACGCACCTTATCCAAAAGCTATGCTTTTGCTGGGATGCGTATGGGGTGCATTTTATGTGCAGATGAAGATTTTGTGAATCTTATAAAAACTAAGGCGATGGATGCTTACCCCTTACCGCGGTTAAGTATCGAAGCCGCCTTTCATGTTCTTTCACCTGACGTGAAAGAAATCGCACAAGAGAATATCGGTAAAATCCTTGACGAGCGCACCCGTATGGAAATAGCGCTGAACATGCATGATCAAGTCGTTCATGTCTATGCATCTGATGCCAATTTTCTGCTTATTGAAATGAAATATGCAAAGGGCTTTTGTGATTTTGCTGCCGAAAACAACGTGATTATCCGTGATTTTTCAGGCAAAATAGGCACTGAAAACTGCCTGCGTCTTTCTATTGGTTTGCCTGAGGAAAATGATATGGTTTTGGATTTGCTCGAACGTTTTCAGTCTTAGAATCTGTTCCTACATCTAACTTTATGATAATTATTTGTTATTATTAAATTTTTTTGGTATTATGTACCTAATAATTATAAAAATTAATCTAAAGGGTGAATGACATGGTACCGTTAGTATATGGAGCAGGAGTTGCCGTGATGGCAGCAGGGCGTTTTCTTCTTGCAAGAGCAGCCCCCGCACTCATCAGAGGCGCAGGATCTTTATTTACAAAAAAATTAACAATTGGTAGTGCAATTGCAATGTCAGCTGCCCCTACTGCGCTATCCTTTCTTGATAACAAGACGGGCAACGCCATATCAGAGGCTCTGATTAAATCACCTGTCGGTCAGGGATTAGAAAAACTTTTAAGTATGAATGAATGGTCGCAAGATCAAAAGGCATCCGTCGTCTCAAATCTTGTTATAGATCAATTAGAGGCGAGAGGCAGCGTTAGCTCAAATGATGCAGACTATGAAAGAACAAAGAAAATTGCTGATGCTTTTGGGCATATTGCTATAGGTGATCAAATTGGAGCGGCAACAATTGCAACCAATCTAGGCATTAATACATCTGACCTTGTTGCGTCATATAATGAAGCGAAGGATCAAAATCCTAATGCGTCCATGGCCGATATTGGCGTGTTAAGCTTTAATAATTTAAGAAATAAAATAAGACAGCAAGAGCTCGACGCATCTACACAAAACCTACAACAAACCCAACAAATTGAGCAGAAACAACGAACAGTAGCGCCTTCACCTTCTGGTTCCGCAGGCATTAGCGCCTTATCTGGCAAGCAATTATCTTCTGCTTTTGATACGGCGGCAGATAATGCAGGATTTATGGGTATGGTTCTTAAAGGCGTTTCTCTTCTTGCGGGCATCTTTGGGGAGAGCGTTCAAGCAGGGTTCCAAAAATGGGCTTTGAGTAATATGGAGACAACAGCAAGACACGCCACACTGGAAACAGCATCAAAAGCAGGGAATACATTCTCAAAATTTGGTGATGCGTTTGGTATTGGTGGTAAACCTAATTTGACATACACTAATGATCTTGAAATGGGTTAGAACCAAGATCAAAGGCAACATTCGACATGTCTAAACGCAAAACAATTTTAGATGAAATGATTGCCGATGTGTATGTAAATAAGGATGACGGCTCTATCACTATACTCCATGAAAAACCTTTTGATGATGAGCTGCTGAATTTGCAGTATAGCGCGCATAATGGTGATTTAATATTTCAGTTTAAAGATAAAGAAATGAAGTTCGGTGAGGAATTACTCGGCGAATTTTTATCTTATTTCAGGGATTCTACACATATTACATTGCTTCAAATGGATATGAAGACCAAGAATCCTATCGCAGGTTTAGAAGTGCCTTTAAGCATTATTTATCATTAGATTTTGTTTTCTGGCATCCCAAAAATTGTTACACCGTAATAATTGAATCTTTAACCTCAAAGAAGGTTGCTTTGCTTTCAATCGCGGTGAATAAATTACGATCCGTACCTGTCAGCCAAACTTGTGCACCAAGACCAATCAGAATGTCATACAGTGCGGCGCGGCGGGTTTCATCCAGATGCGCCGCCACCTCATCTAGTAATAAAATCGGTGCATTACCGCGTTCTGCCTTTATTAATGTGGCATGAGCGAGAATAAGGCCAATAAGTAGGGCTTTTTGCTCTCCTGTTGAGCATTGGTCTGCTGGCATATTCTTATCGGCATAAAAAACGCATAGATCAGATTTATGTACTCCTGATGCTGCACCGCCCGTATAGGAATCACGGGGGCGGCTTTCCCGTAAATTATGCTTGATTGTATCTTCAATTTCTAAGGCGGGCGCATGGGGTAAAAGTTCCTCTATACTGCCTTTTACCTGAAAACGTGCGAGCGGGAAATGCGTATGGTCACAGGATTCACACGCTGCTTGCAGGCGCTGGGTAAAATCCAGGCGCGCCGCGGCGATGGCAATACCCGTTTCCGCCATTTGGTTTTCAAGGCCGCTAATCCATGCATCATCAGTAACCCCATCTTTCAGGAGTTTAGAGCGTTGCCCAAGTGCATTTTCATAGCGGGTGACACGCCCCGCATGCCCGGGATCAAAGGTAAAAACAAGGCGATCAAGAAACTTACGGCGCTCACGCGAGGATTCAAGGAAGAGCCGATCCATTTGTGGGGTAAGCCATATACATGACAAATATTCTCCAAGCGCATTTTGGCTGCGCATTGTTTGTCCGTTAATGCGCACCGTACGCTTTTCCGCGCCAGATTTACTGTTCGGATCCAGTCCCGTACCGAGGCGTATTTCATCGCCATATTCATCGTATAAATGCGCCGCAATTGCCCATGGCGCGGTATTATCATTTTTTTGAATTTCCATGATACGCGCTGATCGCAGACCCCGACCCGGGGATAGCAGGGAAATAGCCTCTAAAATATTGGTTTTCCCTGCTCCATTCGCACCTGATAATACAATCAATCCGGCAGGAAGATTGCTTAACGCCATTTGATCATAGCATCGGACATTTTGAAGTTTAAGGGTTTGGATATGACTCATGTTTTGGTTTTAAAGCAAAGCAGCAGGAAAACAAAGCCTATAGACGAGTTTACGAAATAAATTTGACAAAAATGGTATATTAGACATATAGTCTGGCATAATATTAAAAAATATGAAGGTTGAATATTATGGATTTATTAAAAGCAGGTCTATTAAGCGCGGCACTTGCAACGTCCACAATGGCGAATGCAGATCAAAAAATTGATGAAAGTCAGCTGAATAGCGCAGCCAATAAAGTTGAATTATCTTTTCAGGGCGAAGCTTTTAAAAATACAAGAATGCTTGACTATTTATCGCAAACGGGCGCTGCAAAAATTAATAACATTCAAAATGTTGCTGATTGTCTTGAGGTCGGTGAAGTTCTTAGGGATAAAATTGAAAAGAAAGATCGCGTTTTACGCAGATATTTGTCAATTGGTGGGTATAAGCCAGGGAACGACTATACTCTGGATGTTGAGTGTAAAAACGGCGATGATGTTGTAGGGGCTTTCCGCGCAACACAGGCGAG
>CAXBFT010000073.1:0-8887 GCA_963974945.1 uncultured Alphaproteobacteria bacterium | reverse complement strand
CCACTCTGTTGTTACCGCCTGTGCTACGGGAACGCATGCCATTGGTGATGCTGCGCGCCTTATCGCGCTTGATGATGCCGATGTGATGATTGCTGGTGGTGCGGAAGGCGCTGTTTGTCGCCTTGGTGTTGCTGGCTTTGCTGCTGCGCGTGCGCTTAGTACCGGTTATAATGACCGCCCAACCGAAGGCTCTCGCCCATGGGATAAAGACCGTGATGGTTTTGTCATCGGCGAAGGCGCAGGTATTGTTGTGTTGGAAGAATACGAACATGCAAAAGCGCGCGGTGCAAAAATTTATGGTGAAATTATTGGTTATGGCTTGTCAGGTGATGCGCATCACATCACAAGCCCTGCAGCAGATGGTAATGGTGGTTTCCGCGCGATGCAGGCGGCGCTTAAACGCGCAGAGCTAAATCCGGAAGACATTGATTATATCAATGCGCACGGAACGTCCACGCCTATGGGTGATGGTATTGAGTTCGGCGCAGTAAAGCGCTTATTTGCCAACGCATTGGATAGCGTATCCATGTCATCTACTAAATCTGCAATCGGGCATTTGCTTGGTGCGGCGGGTGCAGTTGAGGCGATTTACTCAGCCAAGGCGATACAAACAGGCGTTCTTCCACCAACACTTAATCTTGATAACCCATCAGATGATTGCCAGGGCATGGATTTGGTGCCGAAAGTGGCAAAAGAAAAAAAGGTTGATACCGTTCTTTCAAACTCATTTGGTTTTGGCGGCACGAATGCCTCCTTGATTATGCGCGCGGTTAAATAATCGATGAAAGGTGTTTTTAAGGCCTTAATCGGACTTTTCGTTATTGGCTCAACACTTTTTGTCATTGGCGCAGTTGCGAGTATATGGTGGGCATCACAGCAATTCACCAAGGCGGGTGACTTTGATACATCTATCGAAGTTACTATCCCGCAAGGCAGTAATATCTCAGGTATTGCGGAGCTATTGCTCTATCATGGTGTATTAGAAAATTACCCCATATCGACTACAATTTTCAGGGTGGGTGGACGCATTACAGGGCAGGCATCGACCTTGAAGGCGGGGGAGTATGAAATTCCCGCGCAAGCCTCAATGAAAGATATTTTGGATCTTTTGGAATCTGGCAAGGTTATTCAACGTCAAATCACCCTCCGCGAAGGTTTAACGAATTGGGAGATTAAACAGCTCCTTCTTGGGCATGAGGGGTTGGCTAAGGTTGATGATATAGCGATGCAGCCCGAAGGCACATATTTACCGGAAACCTATAGTTACCAAACGGGTGATAGCGCCGTTGATATTATGAATCGTATGCATATTGCATTAGAGCAAACGCTGAATGAATTATGGGCGGATCGCGCCGATGGCTTGCCTTTGCAAACCAAGGAAGAGGCGCTTATTCTGGCCTCTATAATTGAAAAAGAAACCGCCGTAGCATCAGAGCGTAAAAAGGTTGCAGGCGTATTTATAAATCGTTTGAAGCGCGGTATACCATTACAAACTGATCCCACTGTGATTTATGCCCTGACATTAGGAGAGCATAAAAGCGAAGGTCAAGGACCATTGGGCCGTAGATTGCTTAAAAAAGATCTGGAAACAGATAGCCCGTATAATACCTATAAATACTCTGGGCTACCGCCAACACCAATCGCCAATGCTGGCCGCGCAGCAATAGAGGCAGCGCTTCACCCTGATGCGCATGATTATATATATTTCGTCGCAGATGGCAGTGGTGGTCACGCCTTTGCCCGCACATTGGCTGAACATAACGCCAATGTTGTACGCTGGCGGAAAATCAGAAAAGCGCAATAGGGTTAAGCATTGCGCTTTTCTGCGTAAAAACATACGACAATATTAAGAAAATTTAATCGTCAATTATTTTATTGTCTTTACACCTTAAAATAGAATAGGGTTTGTCCATATTGATAATATATGGAGAGAGACGATGTCACCTCAAGGATTAACAGATAATAACACATGGGTTGATGCCAATGTGGCCGCATCTAAAACAAAAATTGATGATCAGGCAGGAACAATTATAGTAGCGATAGAAGATAATGATTTTTATTTAAGATCAATTGAATTCACACATAACAATGCCGAAATACACCAAACCAGTTTTGTTTTTGCCTATAATGGTAATGAAAAAGTATATGATGGTGAGAGTGCGCAAAACCCTGCTTTAGCGAGCGCTGCACGCGTTCGCGTTGCTCTTTCAGCGAGTGATCAGGACGAATCAGATAATCTTTATAAAAACTATAAGATTAATGTCGTGGATGAGAATAAAGCCGTTGTGAAATTCACAAATACATCTCCTAATCATGCGGTAAGTGTTATGAATGAAATTCTAAGCAAAGACGGTAATGTAGATCAAAAAATTGAACCTTCTGCCTCTATGACCGCAGAAAAACTATCTCATATTTATCATGTTATAAATTCGATTAAAAATGACAATCAACAGCCTGCTTTGGAACTTTAACGTTCAAAGTGTGGCGTGTTTGTCGCTGGTTTTTATTATTGAAATGCCTCCGCTTGATGGAGGCATTTTTATGTGTGCGTTTATGTTTTTCAGTGATTAAGGTTGATGTGAAATATGCATCGTGTTTTTATAGGATTCTTCTATAATATGCTCATGCAGACTTTGCGAAAGGCTTTGCACGATATAGAGATCATTGCGAATATCTTCGATGGTTTGCCCAAGCATCTGAGCAGAATTTTGCGGCATTTCTGTTGTGCCTGTATTCATATGGTGCAAAAACCCGGTTTTAATTTGTTTTGAGACCCGCTTATGTGCCTCATGCAATTGATCTAACATCTCTATTCCTGTTTCCAGTGATGGATATTCCTCAAACCTTGTATAGAGTGAATTTAATTCAGGAGAAAATTGGGTGGTGTATTGATCTGAAAATTGCTCAGAAAAATGTTCATCCAGATAAAGCGCAATATTAAAGGTTTTCTCTGAAATCTCTTCTAATTGGAAGGCAAGCTCATTATATTCTGTATCTAGCGGGCTGAGGATGAGTTTATAATTTTGTATGGCATTTTGGAGCCATATTTGATCGCTTCGAAAGCCGTTTGTGATGGTGTTACCTTTTGGCGCAGGCAGAGCATATTGTTGAGAGGCTTCTTTGCTGTTACGAAGGAAATTCAAGGCAAAAATTGAAGGCTCATGGCGGGAGGTTTCAACGGCTTCTGTATAGAAATTAATAGCATCTACGTAACTTCTATCGCCTTCAAAAGCAACGGGCATTTCTGCAGATTTTCCAAGATGGTATAATGCATCGGCTTGCTGTTCTATATTTTCATTATCAATAGCAATAGAGTGAGCCTGTTCAAAAATACGTTGGCTGTAATATTTTGCATCATCGCCGAAATCTTCATAATGGGTTCCATGAAGAAATATTTTTCCTAATGTGAGCTTTGCTTCGAAGTGATCTTTATCGGCCGCGGCGGTAATCCACGTAATCGCGTTTTGGTATTCTTCTTCATTCTGTGCTTGTTTTAAAAGCATGTCACCAAGGGTGAATGTCGCAGATATATCGCCCTCATATGCTTTTTCAACCCAATAATCGATATCTTTATCTTCTGACATTACTCTATTCCCGCTTTTTTATGAGGTGCAGCATATCAATTTTTATTATATTACGTCAAATAACTGATTAGGATATTTCAAAATTTCTGTGTCGATGATTTGGGATCTCTAAGATTTCAGGTAATGTTTTTAACATGCCCTCATAGACCTTCAGACCGTTTGTAATTGTACCTAAATCTTGCGCTTGTTTATTATAATGCGCTTTTAATGAATGTTTATCATCTGTTTGGTTAATGATTTTTTCAAAGGCCTGATGAATTTTTTGCACCTCGCTTTGCAGAAGATGAATATCTCTTTCAGAGCGCGCCGTATCAAGTTGTTGTACTTTTTCATGCGGCCATGCTTCGAATTTTCCCGGTAGGTTAAGGCTTTCAAAACGCCCGCTTAGAGCTGATTTCAGGCCTAGTGCAATCGTTTTCATCGGTTTTTGTGCATCTTTATCGCCGGCATTTGCCAAATCGGCAAGGGCGTTGAAAACTTTTCCATCATATTCTTCTAATGGGATTGCATTTTTTTCAGTTAATGCAGAAATAGAACTATTCGCCAGTTCAGAGCCATTTATGGCGGCTTCTTTAAGCCATTTATGGAATTCATTGGTATAAAGGAGCCGCTGTTCACGCATTTTTTTATTTGTCAGCCCAGCCTCTTTCGCCAAATCGGGCAGATCAATGATAATCTGTCTAAATGCCCGTGCGAGCGTATATTGAGCATCAGCATCGTTTTGGTCGATGGCACGATCATTTGTTTTTTGATCTATATAATCCGTCATTTCAATCTTCATTGTCTCACCCATATTGTCTTTATGCTTTAAGCGTGCATTTATATTTGTATATAACGCATATACGATAAAAATTACAAATTTCTTTTTTATTTGGTTATTTTATTTCAGTGTTCTAGTGGGTAAGTAATATCAACGACCTCTATTTCTTCTATACCTGTATCCGTGCGCACTTTCACCACATCGCCTATTCCGGCTTTCATCAGGGCTTTACCAACGGGGGAGAGCCAGTTTATTTTCCCCGCATCAAAATTGGCTTCGTCGATATTTACAAGGTGAACAGTGATCTCTGTGTCATCTTCTCGGGCATAGGTGACCTGCGCGCCAAAGTAAACGCGCTCCAGGTTTTGCTGGTCTTTCGGGTCAACAATTTTGGTATTCTCAAGCTTTTTACTGAGGTAACGCAGGCGTCCATCAATTTCACGCAGACGTTTTTTATTATAAATGTAATCACCATTTTCTGATCTGTCGCCATTTCCTGCTGCCCAACTGACTATTTCACAGATTTTCGGGCGCTCTGTATGGATCAGCCAGTCTTGTTCATCAGCCAGAATTTTATACCCGCGCGGGGTCATATAATGGATGGTCTCCACAATGGGTTGTTTTGGGCTGTTATTGCGTTTTCTGCTCATGGCAAACCTTCTAAAGGTCAAATTTTCGGCGGCGTAAAACCTCCCCATGGGCGGGAAATCCTTCATAATCTGTCATGGTGCAAACGGCATCTTTTAATGCCTCAAACCCCTGTTGATCACATTGTGAAATTGATGTGCGCTTCAGGAAATCCCAGACACTGGTACAAGAATAAGTATGCGCCCATCCGCCAGTGGGCAAAACGTGGTTTACACCAATGCCATAGTTACCAAGGCTTGAGGGTGTATATTCCCCGATTAAAATTTCGCCGGCATGTTTAAGGTCATTAAGATAATTTTCACCATCTTTGACCTTTAGGTGCAAATGTTCAGGAGCGTAGGCGTTTGAAAACGCGATGGATTCCTCCAAACTTTCCGTCAGGATGATTCCGCCATAGCTATCCTTGCCGCCGCTCATAACATGGGTGCAAATATCGCGGTGTGGCTGTGGCAGGCTATTGATGACGGCTTGCATATTTTCCTGCACATATTTGGCAAGTTTTTCATCGTGCGTCACCAAAAGCGCGCCGCTATCCTTACCGTGTTCACCCTCATTTAGTATATCAAGGATAGTATTGTCAGGATGCGCGTTGCCATCACAAAGCACAATAGATTCCGATGGGCCTGCGGGCATGCCGGGATCCATGATGTCGGAAAGAATGCGTTTTGCCGCTGCGACATATGGGCTTCCTGGTCCGAGAACTTTTTTCACTTGCGGTACGGTTTGCGTGCCGTAGCCAAGCGCGGCAATGCCTTGCGCACCTCCGCATTTATAGATATTTTCAACGCCGCATAACCGCGCGGTGAATAAGGTAGCCGCATCAATAGAGCCATCAGGCGTTGGCGGCGTAACAATAGCAATATTCTTGACCCCCGCAATCACCGCAGGCACGGCAAGCATATAAAGAGCGGATGGAAATGCACCCTTGCCGCGTGGAACATATAGACCAACGGAGTCAATGGCATTCACTTGCTCGCCCGCATGGACACCAGGCTCAATCTCTACCATCCATCGGGGCGGGACATGTTCCATTTGTTTCACGTGAAACATTTCCACATTCTTAACACATTTGGTAATCGCCGCCTTTAGCGAACTATCCAAAGACTTATCCGCAGCCTCAAATTCCTCTGTGCTTGCCTTAATATTTGTAATATCTGCGCCTTCGAATTTCTTGGCGTAAAGGCGCAGTGCATCATCACCGTTTTCACGCACATCATCAATGATCGGCTGCACGATCTTACAGACATGATCAATATCCGCCTGCGCACGGCGCATAATGCGTGATTTTGTTTCGGTATCTGTATCTTTCCAACGATAAAGTGCGATGGTCATGGCTCTGTTCTTTCAAAATTTCTTCCGCACGCTATTACACTGCCAAGAGATTTTCAAGAAAAACCAATGGCTAAGGGGTAATATTATTAGGGGTGCAAAGGATTTTATGAGGTATAATAGCGTATGATTAAAGATAAACAGGATAAATAAAGATGATACGATTTCTTTTTATAATGATGCTGACTTATATCCTGTCTATCATCGTATTATATTTCATGCAAAGAACGTTAATTTATTTTCCGGGTAAAATACGGCCCCTTCCCGTTGAAGGCATAGAGGTGGTGAGCGTTAAAACGGAGGACGATCTTGATTTGCAAGCGTGGTATGTCCCCCCAAAAATTGAAGGTAAGCCCGTGA
The DNA here is from genome assembly GCA_963974945.1 of uncultured Alphaproteobacteria bacterium. Classification (GTDB taxonomy): domain Bacteria; phylum Pseudomonadota; class Alphaproteobacteria; order Micavibrionales; family Micavibrionaceae; genus UBA1672. Next base: position 2,206 of record CAXBFT010000073.1, on the reverse strand, counting down.
TTGTTATGTTTCATGGCAATGGAGGCAGTTACGGCAGCATGATTTATAAGGCGCAATATTATCTGGACGCAGGATATGGCGCATTATTAGCGGAATATCGCGGCTATAGCGGTAATGAGGGTGCCCCGAGCGAGCTTGGCTTGTATCAAGATGGCCGCGCCTATATAGATTGGTTGCGTGAGGAAAAATCTATAGACGTCGAAGATATTGTTCTATACGGCGAATCTCTTGGCTCTGGCGTGGCGGTGCAAATGGCAACGGAATATCATGTTGGTGGATTGGTTTTAGAGGTTCCTTTCTCTAGTTTACAGGATGTTGCCAAGCAGAAATATTTCTTGGTACCCGTAGACTATCTTCTAAAGGATCGTTATTTGAATACCGATAAAATTGGCAAAGTTCGTTGCCCCTTATTGATTATGCATGGACAGGCAGATTCAGTAATTGCCTATCCTTTTGCCGAGAAGCTGTATCGCGCGGCGAATGAGCCAAAGGAATTTGTGACTTTCCCGCTTGGTGATCATAATACGCTCTATCAATTTGGTGCATATGATCATGTTTTAAAATTTTTATCGGATCTTGATCAAAAGGCATTATTAAAACAGCCGCAGTAATCTATAAAAGCTGCTCGACTTTTCTATGGAACAGGCTATAAAATCAACGATATGACAGAAACGCTTTTAATTATTGATTATGGATCGGGCAATTTACGCTCTGCCGCGAAATCTTTCGAACATATTATTGCGCAATCAGGCAAAAATGTGCGCGTTATCGTATCATCAAAGCCGGAGGAATTGCGCAACGCAACACGGATTGTTTTGCCGGGGCAAGGGGCATTTCGTGACTGTATGGAAAACCTTCAAAATACCAATGGTATGATCGAGGCGATGGAGGAGTGCGTGCTTGAAAAAGGAGTGCCGTTCCTTGGAATTTGTGTCGGCATGCAGCTTATGGCGAGCCGCGGGATGGAGCATGGCGTGACTGCCGGCCTGAATTGGATTGAAGGTGAGGTCGTACCGATTAAGCCCACAGACCCATCCTTAAAAGTGCCGCATATGGGGTGGAATAATCTATATTATCTTTCTGCTAATAACGCGCAAGATAACCGTCACGTTGTGCTTCGCAGCACAGAAAGTTCAGAAAATTTCTACTTTGTTCATTCTTTTATGTTCCAATGTACGTATAATCATAATGTACTGGCTATGACAGAATACGGGGCAATGATACCGGCTGTTGTGGGGCGGGATAATATGATTGGAATGCAGTTCCATCCTGAAAAAAGCCATAATGCAGGGCTACAGTTATTATCTAATTTTCTGGAATGGAAGCCATAAGAACACCATGCGAATATAAATTGCGAGGAGTTAAGACATGAGCGATAACACAAAAATAAAACCACTTGATCCTGTTCCAACTGTAGAGCATTTAGAACAATTTCATGCGGGCGATCTGAATGATCTATGCGATGCGACAGATGCTGCAATAGAAGGCGGTGGCGGCTTTGGTTGGGTTACGCTACCCTCTCGTGAAATTCTAGAGCGTTATTGGCAGGGCGTGGTTGCTATGCCATCTCGTGCATTATTCGTTGCGCGTATGGATGGTGTTATTTGCGGCACATGTCAACTTGTAATGCCACCTATTAATAATCAGGCACAAAGCTTTGCCGTACAGCTTACCGCAAATTTTGTTGCGCCATGGGCGCGTGGCTACGGTTTGGCAAAATTATTACTTGTCGAGGTTGAAAAATACGCTCAAGAGCAAGGCTATGAAGTTATCAATCTTGACCTGCGAGAGACTTTGGAACAGGCGATGAAATTATATGAGGCGCTGGGTTATGAGCGTATTGGTGAGCATCCTTATTACGCCAAAGTTGATGGTCAGGTGCTTAAGGGGTATTATTATACCAAGATGATTGGCGCAAAGAATGATTAGGGGGGGTTGCAGCTAAATTTGGAATAAAGATAAAATAATGCCCGCAGTTAAAGCGGGCATTTGTTTTTTATAGTATGGACAATGATTTAAACATCGACTTTTGATTTTAGGGCGTTATCCTGAATAAATTCACGGCGTGGTTCAACCACATCACCCATCAGCGTTGAGAATATCTCATCAGCCTTAACTGCATCCGCAACGCGTACTTGTAAAAGGGTACGCACATTCGGGTCGAGCGTGGTTTCCCAAAGCTGATCAGGGTTCATTTCACCAAGAC
>CAXBFT010000072.1:0-8935 GCA_963974945.1 uncultured Alphaproteobacteria bacterium | reverse complement strand
ATACGCGCAAAGACAGGGTCATTTTCATCGACAAATAAACTAATAGCCTCACCCGCCACATCATCACCACCGAATAAGCTATCTTGCGTGCGATCCTTTTTACCCGTTTTCAATAAAAATCGGGCAAGTCGAAATGCCATGGTCGTTTTTCCAATGCCTTCTAACCCTGAAAAAATCAGGGCATGTGGCATCGCATCTTTGTTGTATAGATCAAGGAAAAGGCGCTCTTGCGATTCATGCCCGACACAAAAAGGCATGGCATTTGCATCTTTTAACTGATCATTAGCAAGTTGAGCATGATCGTCATCATCATCCGAAGAAGCGTCGTCATCATAGTGGTAATCATCATCAAAAAGGCTCATAGCACTCTACTTTTTATCTAAAACAGATATTGTTTTTTGCCTTATAATATATCCTATATCACTGACATTTTTTGTGGCATCAACGACGTGGCATCGTTGTGGGTTGTTTTTTGCAATATCCAAAAACCCTGCACGTAATTTTTCATGGAAAATAATATCCATACGCTCAAAACGATCCTCTGTTTTCTCATATCCCCTTTGATCAGACAGGCGCTTATTAGAGCGCTCTAAGCCCTGACGCACATCAATATCAAGGATAAAGGTCAACTCAGGTTTAAATGCGTTAATAGACACATGCTCAATCTCTTTAATTTTTTCAAGATCAAGACCGCGGCCATATCCTTGATAAGCAAAAGTGGAATCGGAGAATCTATCACAAATAACGATCTTATTATTGGCTAATGCCGGCTTAATAACCTTTTCAATATGCATAACGCGCGCGGCGAAAAGCAGCAGCACCTCTGCCATAGAATCCCAATCACCGCCATCACGCTGCACAAGAAGGTTACGAATGCTTTCAGCTTCCTTTGTGCCTCCCGGCTCACGCGTAGTTAATACGCGGTGGCCCAGAGATATTAAATGATCGGCAAGACGATTGATTTGTGTGGTTTTCCCCGCGCCCTCGCCGCCTTCCAAGGATATAAACAGACTCATTGCCCTAAATACCCCTGTCCCGTACTTAATAAGCGCGCTTTAGCAATGATTTTCATCATAAAGCCCAACTCCGCGATATCTTCACTGGTCACTAAGGGCACTGTAATAACGTCACCTTTGGGTATAAATACTTTAACTACCCCTATTTCAGCCCCCTTTGCGATGGGGGCTTTTAATGGTGATTTATATTCAACTTCAATCTTTAGATCGCTTTCAAAAAGTTTGGGGATTGTAATTTGGATTGGTTCATTTACTTTCACACCAACTTCACTTTTAACACCCAAATACACTGGCGCTTTTTCAAGGTCATCATCATTATTAAACAAGGTAATATTGGTAAAACCATTCAACGCCCATTGTAATAGACGCGCAGATTCAGAAGAGCGTTCCTTCATGCTTTCCATACCATTTAAAACCATCACAACGCGGCGACCATCTTTAACCCCTGTACCAATAAGACCATAGCCTCCATCTTCTGTATGACCGGTTTTAAGGCCATCAGCCCCGATATTTTTATAGATAAGTGGATTACGGTTTTCTTGCTTAATACCGTGATAGGTAAAAGACTCTTCACCGTAATATGTATAGTAATCAGGGAATTCTTTTATGGTGGCCTCAGCCAAGCGCGCCAAATCGCGCGCGGTTGAATAATGATCAGGATCAGGCCAGCCACTGGCATTCATAAAGTGGCTATTATTCATCCCTAGCTCTTTTGCTTTACGATTTAACGCACCCGCAAAGGCATCTTCACTTCCTGCCAGGCCTTCTGCAATCACAATAGTTGCATCATTACCGGATTGAATAACAATGCCGCGGATCAGATCTTCAACACGCACAGTCTTGCCGACCTCCACAAACATTTTTGACCCGCCCTTTTTCCAAGCCTTCTCACTGACCAGCAATTCATCATCTAAATTTATTTTACCGTTTTTCAGCGCATCAAACAAAACATACATAGTCATCACCTTGCTCATGGAAGATGTGGGCATGCGCTCATCAGCGTTTTTTTCAAATAAAACCGAGCCTGTTTCATAATCAACGATAATAGCTTGTTTTGCACCCGTTGTTAGCTGTTCTTGCGCAAAGACAGGAGATAGCGTTAGAACGCAAAGGACTAAGGCAGTTAAGGCACTGGATAAAAGTTTCATTTTTTCCTCAAATTTAATTATTCTAGCAAATACATACAAACATGGATCGCAATTTTAATCTACCACGATGAGCGCCGTTTCAAACCCATCTGCAATAACCCGCTCTAATAGAGCATCTGCCTCTGATACGCTTTGTGTTGGCACACGAACACGAAAATACTGTGCCCCATCAACAAAAGCAGATTGCACCTGCGCCCGTCCATAGCCATCTAATGACGTTGCAAATTTCATTGCCTGTTCACGCGTCGTAAGTGATGCTAGCTGGATATAAATTTGCTCATTTGCAACAGCTTGTTCGGAAATAATCGGATCAGGATAGAACAAGCCATTATTAATATGTCCGGGAATTGTCCTGTGCTGCTCAGTTTGAAGCGCAACGGTTTTAATATTTTGTTGTAGTTTTGGTGATTTATAAGATGGCTTATTCATTGCCACTTCCATACCGCGTGTAGCCTGTCCATTACTTGCAGCATTTGCAACCATTTTACTTTCGGCTTCCAGAACTTGAACACGCACCTTTGCTGTTCCTCTGTTTTTAAATCCCAATAGCTCGGCTGATCGTTTTGACATATCGATAATACGATCATGTGCATAAGGGCCGCGATCATTAACACGTACGATCAAAGATTTACCATTTTCAAGATTTGTCACGCGCACAATACTTGGAAGCGGCAGCGTTTTATGCGCAGCCGTCAGCTCATTTTCATTAAAACGCTCTCCATTTGCGGTCGCTTTTCCATCAAACCCAGGCCCATACCAAGATGCAATGCCTGTCTCATTGTATTTATAATCAACGTTAGGGTAATATTTTTTACCGTTTATTTTATACGGTGAACCGACCTTATAGCCCCCCTTGCTTTGTGCATATTCGCCATTCATTTTTTTACCAAAATGGGATGCCAATTCAATTTCGGAACATGCGGATACTGAGGCAATGCACAGAACAGAAAAGAAAATTCGATAAAGTTGCATAATATATAATCCCTAATGAAGTTACTGCGCTATGGCATCTGCTAATAAACCAACGCTTGTCGCAAAATAAGTTGACTTATTCCACTTCATAATAACGCGGTAATTATCATAAACCAAATAAGCCGGCCCCGAAAGACCATCGGGAGCAACAAGTGAGGCGGACATACCATCAACGACAGGAATATCCTGTCCATTGGGCATTGATACACCCAATCGCTTCCAAGTGGCAAGGTCATGCTTCACTTTTAAATCAACCATATTCTTGGCAAACCCCTTTGGAAGGACAACGCGCCGCCCCCAACGCTCATCTTCCTTCCATCCGCTTTTGGATAAATAATTTGCGGTGGATGCGAATACATCGGGCAAGCTTGTCCATATATCACGCTTTCCATCATTATTTCCGTCAACAGCATAGGCGTTAAAGCTTGAAGGCATAAATTGATTTTGCCCCATTGCACCCGCCCATGAACCCTTCATTTTATCATTTGATATATGCCCCGCATCAATAATTTTCAGTGCATTGATAAGCTCTTCTCGGAAAAAGGTGCTTCTGCGACCATCATAGGCAAGCGTAGCCAATGCCTGAGGCACACTAAAACCACCAGTGTTGTTCCCATAGCTGGTTTCAATTCCCCAAAGAGCAACAATGAACTGCGCCGGAACTCCATATTTTGTTGCCATTGCATCCAAAAGTGCATGATGCTCCTTATAAAGGCGGCGGCCTTGTGCAACACGCGCATCATTAATGACACGCGTTTGGTATGTTGCGAATGTCATTGTGCCTTCGGGTTGCTTACGGTCCAGCTCGATAATACGAGGAATGGGTGAGAATTCATCAAGGGCGTCATCAACAACGCGCTCTGAAATCCCTTTTTTCATCGCATCAGCCTTAAAATCTTTCATCCATTTGGATAAATCTTCTGCGGCACAAACGGTCGATGCACTGCCGAGTAATATTAAAGAAACAGCAAAATTTAAAAACCCCATTTTATTTTTCATCGATCAGACTCATCCTCGTATAATTTTGACATGACTTCGAAGATAAAGGCCGTACTCCAACCAAACAAGATAAATCCGTTCGCTGCCTGAAAAGAACTCACAAGTCTCCAATCCTTACTTAATAAAACATCACCATAACCAACTGTTGTGAATGTCGATGTCGAAAAATATAAAGCTTCCTCAAAATTAGGTAGCTCACCAATGCGCATATAAAATATCGCCCATATCCATATTTGGACAATATGCGCACAAAACGTTCCCAATACAGCAAAGGTTAGTATAGGAACTTTCCAAAACCGTTTGAAAAACAAACGCGCCCTGTTTTTTAATGATTCTATTTTACCAATTAGAAAATCCAGGGTTATTGCGTGAATAACAACCGTGGCACAGATCAAAAGTGTGCCAATTAAGAGCTGTATTGCGAACATTTTAAAAATAATCCCTCTTTTTGCAATTTTATACTAGACAGACATACATAAATATCGCTAAAAAGTGAACCTCTGAATGCAGAAACAATCCCAGCCGGAGAGATGGCAGAGCGGTTGAATGCACCGGTCTTGAAAACCGGCATGGGTTTATAGCCCATCTAGGGTTCGAATCCCTATCTCTCCGCCACTGCACTCCCCACCCCAGTAAAATCAATTAGTTACACTATATCAACACCTTATGTTTGCCTTTGCACCACATTAGTGCTACACACGAGGTATGCAAGAGATGCCAAAACAGACACATTTAATTCGTAGGGGTGCGGTGTATTATTACCGTGCAAGAGTCCCTAGTGACATTCAAAATACTTATGGCAGAAAAGAAGAATACATCTCTTTAAAAACCAAAGATTACCAAGAGGCTCTCCGCTTAGTGCGGCACAAGTCCCATGAGATACAAACCAAGTTTGATAAACACCGCAAAGACCAAGAGCGCCTCTCAAGTCCACCATTGCAAACCATAAGCCCTGAACAGCTTAAACACATTCAAGACACCTACTACGCCCACCTTTTAGATGAAGACGAAGAAACACGCCTACACGGCTTCTACGATCCTAACGAAGAGGAACTTCCAGCACTCCCCCTCCCCACCTTTGATGAATACCAAGAAGCAACTAAAGACCTCTCAGAGATAACCCGTAGCGACCACGCAAAAGGAAAAACTGATGTATTCTACCATGGTGAAACCGAAGAAGTCTTAGGCTGGGATGGTATTGAATTAAACGTAGATGATAAGAGCATAGCCTTTAAGCAGGTAACCAGAGAACTCCAAAAGGCCAGCATTCGCGCACAGGAGTCCATACATAAGCGCAACGAAGGCTTTGTAGTGGATACACCAGTAGCACCTCAGAGTGGACTCAGTGATTCTCTAAACGCTAATACCAATGCACCCTTATTATCTGAGGTGGTGGAAGAGTGGTTAACCGAGAAAAAAGCAACCACATGGACGGAGAAGACTGCCAAAGCACATGAAGTATGGACACGAGCATTCATAACCGCTTTTGGTGATAGACCAATAAACCAATACACTAAGGCCGATGCAAGAGCCCTCAAAGATACATTATTAAGCCTCCCCTCCAACTGGGTGCAGCAACTTATATTTAAAGGGATGGATATCAGACAGGCGGCTAAACTAGCGCAAACCAAAAGCATCTCTCCTATGTCACTCAAGAATAGTCGTAAGATAATGCATTTTATAGGTAGCCTATGGCGGTGGATGCAAGGCCATTATGATGAAGTAGAACGTAACATATTCGAAGGCATTCACATTAAGGTCACCTCAGATAAACGTAAGGAACGCGATAGTTTCACCCTAGATGAGCTTAAGACCATCTTCACCGCCCCCATCTTCACAGGCTGCTTATCTCAAACACATTGGAAACAGGCTGGCAATTATTCAATGAAGGACACCGCTAAATACTGGACACCTCTTATAGCTCTATATACAGGGATGCGTATGGGTGAAATCTTACAGCTGCACACTGGCGATATTAAAGAAGAAAATGGTATTCATTACTTCGATATTAACATAGACAGTGAAGATAAAAGCCTAAAGACACAGGGCAGCGCACGTAAAATACCAATACACGCCCGACTCATATCGTTAGGCTTCCTTGAGTTGATCGAAAGAAGAAAAACAAAGAGATCACTAAGGCTCTTCCCTGAGATAACCAAAGGGAATGACGATACATATACCGATGGCTTCTCTAAACACTTCTCCCGCTTCCTTACTGTGATCAATGTTAAACATAAGAAAAACTCTTTCCACTCCTTCCGTCACACTTTCGAGGATGCCTGTAGAGAGAATGACATACCCAAAGAGATCATGGATGCACTACAGGGACACGTAAGCCAAGACATGTCAGGCCGCTATGGTTCTGGGTATAGTTTGCAGAAATTGAATGAAGGATTACAGAAGGTGCGCTATAGTGGCCTTGAGTTACCCTGTTAGTAATTAAAGTGGTGTCAGGTATCACCTTAAAGCGAACTCTAGCTAGTTAGTAAAGAAACAATAGGATTTAATTCCTCGTTCGTAATTCACCAATACTCACTCATAAAACTCTTCTTGCTCAGGAATACGTGTGAAGGCAATCTTTGTACCAATGTGTCCCGCGCTTGTCTTTGGGCATACCCCTATAGCCAACGCTTGTTTCCCGTAACGCTTGTTAAGGGCATCTATAGCTAACGAAAGTTGCTCATTCTGTTTTATCTTTGGTGTATGACTTTCGAATAAATCCATCGTCACTTGTTCACGTCTATGCAGGTCATAAATCGTAACAGAAACCTTCTTCAATGGTACGCCACCCATATCAATTACCATTCCCTGCCATAGGCGTTCTAAAGTTTTAATGAAGGTGAAACTGTCCTGTGTTGGTGTCACGCTGGACTCATATGCCCACCGCCTTTGATCCACGCTATGAACACTTAAGGAAAACTTACGGGCATATAGATCATATCGCCTGAGACGTGACGCAGCCTTCATGGTTAATTGCTTTGTAATACCAAAGGCAACGGATGGATGCCTATGTTCAGGCTCAAGAACGCGGCTATGTCCCACTACACTTTTCTCTGTCTGTTGCTCAGGGATTTCATAACCATGCAGCTTATACCAGAACTTTTCACCTATAACGCTTCCCCATATCCTCCTTGCATGTTTCGGTTCAATATTCCAAAGCTGCTCTATGGTGTGTATTCCAGCGTTGTTTAGTCTACGTTCCGTCTGCGCTCCTATTCCTGTTAAGCTTCTTAAGTCTTGCCTAAACAAGATTTCTTTATAATTATTAGGGGCTAGTATAGTTAATCCGTCTGGCTTTTGCATGTCACTTGCCAACTTTGCCAAGAATACGTTCTGAGCAATACCAACGGAACACTTGATATGCTGACCTACATTGTCATACAGACCTTGCTTAATCTTATGAGCAATCTTTATGGCCTCTTCTGGGGTGCTTTCGTTGTCGTGTAGGTAACATGCGGCCTCATCAATGGAGTATGTTTTGGTGATGTGGATATGGTTCTCAACCTCATTCATTACTAAATCATGATAATGCACATACATGTCATGTCGCGCTAATACACAGCGAAGTTCAGGACACATCTTCTTAGCATCATAAATTCTTGTACCAGTCTTAATCCCATAGGCTTTAGCTTCATAACTTGCAGCTATTGCGCATGTTCCATCCGTCATCATGGGTACAACGGCAACAGGCTTACCACGTAGCGTTTCGTCCTCTTGCTGCTCCACACTTGCGAAGAAACTATTGAGGTCAAAGAAGAGCCACCTGAGCGTCTCTCTTGGTATAAAGCTGGTGTTATCATGTGTGTCTGTCATAGGTTCTATAGTTGTCATTAGTGGTGCTAAGAGTCAAGAACAAAAAGAGAACAAATATGGTGGGTTTGGTGTAACTTAAAAAGATTTAAGGAATTACAGAAGGTGCGCTATAGTGGGCTTGAGTTACCAATGCGACATAATGAGGAAATCACATGAGTGGCAAACCAAAGCCTCTTTCGGCTTAATGTGGCCTAGTAGTGAACAACGAAAGAAGCTGAATCTGAAGTTTACCCACCTACTAAAGGTGTTTTTATGCCTAATCTTCCCTTAAAGTTGTTTCTTTAAGTTAATACCTTGTGACCTGCCCCCTATAATTCAGTCCAGTTATTAGTTAGTAGTTTTTGAGCTACGTAAATATTGGAAAGGATTAAGAAATGGGCAAACAAATACGCCGCACACCGGAGCAAATTATTCGTAAATTAAGACAGGCTGAGGTTTTATCCGGTCAGGGCAAGACCGTTGAACATATATGCCGAGAATTGGGGGTATCGGACGCCACATATTATAAATGGCGCAAGGACTATGGCGGGATGGGTATGGATCAGGCGCGCCGCCTGAAAGAGCTTGAGAATGAGAATGCGCGCCTTAAACGCGTTGTTGCTGATTTAAGTTTGGACAACCAAATTTTGAAAGACGTTGCATCGGGAAACTTCTGAGCACGGAGCGTAAGCGCCAAAGCATCATTCATGCGCAGCAACGATACGCCATATCGCAGCGCCGAGCGTGCCGTGCCCTTCATATAAACCGCAGTGTCATGCGCTATATTCGGCGCAAAGGTCATGACGAAGATGCTTTGCGGCGCGATATCCTTAGGCTTTCTTTAAAATATGGGCGCTATGGGTATCGTCGGATTACGGCGCTTCTTCATGCCGAGGGTTGGGATGTGAACCACAAACGGGTTGAGCGAATTTGGCGCGAAGAAGGCTTGAAGGTTCCGCAAAAACAAAAGAAGCGCAAGCGGCTTTACCTGAATGATGGCTCGTGCAT
>CAXBFT010000071.1:0-9091 GCA_963974945.1 uncultured Alphaproteobacteria bacterium | reverse complement strand
CTTTTTGCACTGCGCGCAAAATTGTTTCCGATGCAACGGGTGATCCGCCCGGACTATCAACACGCAAGACAACAGCCTCAATCGAGGCGTCATAAGCCGCGTCATACAGAGCCTGCGAAATTTCGTCTGCTGCGGCAATACCGGATCCACCCTCACTCGTATCCATGATCGCTCCGACAGCGTAGATCAGCGCAACGTTTGGCTTTGATGCATCATCAGCCTTTACCTGTACATTAAACCCAAATGGATTTTCACCGCCCTGACGCATAATATAATTGGATACATGAACATAAATATCATCATCGTTATTCGTATTGCCCGTTACGCGCTCACGGATTTCATCCCAAAGCACATCCTCATATTCAAGATGATTGATCAGCTTTGCGTCTAAGGCTTCTTGATCCATAAACAGGCCACGATCGACCATTGGCTTAAATGCCGCCTTTTCAATGCCTAAATCTTTTGAAACATCTGTTGAAATGGCATCTGCAATATCACCAATTAATGCGCCTAATGCCTCTTTATTCGCGGGGGTCATTTTTGAATGGGTCAAGTTTTCATAGGCGCTTTTATACTCTTTCCGTTGGAAAAACTCTGCTTTGACCCCGACTTTATCAAGGACATCTTTTGCAAAAGGCATTTCCGCATTCAAACCGGTCATCATGACACTGCCCATAGGCTGCATCCAACGTTCATCAAAGATCGAGGCTAGATAAAAACCACCCAAACCATTATCATATGAAGGCGCATATATATATGCGAATTTTCCACTTTTCTTAAAATCGGCGATGGCGGCACGAATTTCTTGTACATGTGAAACGGCATAATGCCCGCCCTTGACCTTTGCATAAAGCCCTACAACGCGTGGATCATCCTTTGCGCGATACAAAGCATCAATCAAACCTTTAACCGTCAAGCCATGAGCAACAGAAAGAGGATCTGCAAATGTAAAGCTTGGCGGAAGCTCACTTAAATTACCATCAAGCTCCAAATACAACACCATTTTATTGGGTAAAGGCGCATCTATTTCTTCGATTAGTGGGGATAAACTCCATGAAATCAACACGGCAAAAATTAAGATAACCGCGCCAATAAATGTGCACGTACGCTTCAAGGCTTGCCAGAGAATACTGATGATCTTCCAACGGCGCTTCGGCACATCAACAGTTTTTTGTAATGGAGATGAAAATAGCGTTTTACGGCGTTCCCAAGGATTTTTATTCATGATTCGATCTTACTTTTTTGAATTTAAATTCATAGTGCGCGTGGAAAACGTCGCGCATCCTTCTTTAACTGCTCTTCTGCTTCTTGTTTTATTTTTTCTTCGCTTGCATCAATCATCTCTTTATGAAGTCTCATACCATCTGAATACGTAACATCTTCCAGAATTTTTTCTATTTTATTCATATAATAAATACCTGCAACAGGGATCAGACAGACAACAAAAACACCAATATATGTACAAATTTTTAAGAATACGTCTTGTACATACTTCCGCATATTATGATTTTTTTTTATTTTTTGTATTCCATCTCTATCCATCCCATAAAGATAAAGAAAAAGAAAAAGAAATCTATAGTTTTGTTACAGACATTGCGCCTTATGACGTAACCAATGATCAGCAAGGACACACGCCATCATAGCCTCAACTACAGGAACACCGCGAATACCGACACATGGATCATGGCGACCTTTGGTTATAATCCCTGTCTCATTATTATTGCTATCAATCGTCTTGCGCTCCGTGAGGATAGAACTTGTCGGCTTAAAGCCAATGCGCGCGATAATATCCTGACCGGAAGAAATACCACCCAAAATACCACCCGCATGATTAGAAAGAAAAGTTGGCTGACCATTTTCATCAATCCTTATCTCATCTGCATTTTGCTCTCCGCCATAGGAAACTGTATCAAAACCATCTCCAATTTCCACGGCTTTAACCGCATTGATGCTCATCATTGCCTTTGCAATATCTGCATCCAATTTATCATAGACCGGTGCGCCAAGCCCTGCGGGAATACCGCTCACCTGTACCTCAACCAACGCCCCCGCACTTGAACCGCTTTTGCGTACACCATCAAGATATTTAGCCCAATCTTCTGCGGTTTGAGCATCAGGAACAAAGAATGGATTTTGCGTAACCTGCGCCCAATCCCATTGATCTTTAGGCAATTTTATTTTTTCAGTTCCGACCTGCACCACGCAGGCACGAATTTTAACTTGCGCACCGATTTGATGCATCAGAACCTTACGCGCCACCGCGCCTGCTGCAACGCGCATTGCTGTTTCGCGGGCAGATGATCGACCGCCGCCGCGATAATCACGAATTCCATATTTGTTGTGGTAGGTGAAATCGGCATGACCGGGACGGAACTTATCTTTTATATCGCCATAATCTTTTGATTTTTGATCTGTATTTTGAATAAGCAAGCCAATAGGCGTGCCTGTTGTTACGCCATCAAACACACCAGAGAGAATTTGCACTTCATCGGCCTCTTTGCGTTGTGTTGTATGGCGGCTTTGCCCCGGTTTGCGTTGATCAAGGAATGTTTGGATAAAGGCTTCGTCCAATGGAATACGCGCCGGAACGCCGTCGACAACCGCACCAATCGCCGGCCCGTGGCTCTCCCCAAAGGTTGTATATTGAAATAATGTTCCAAAACGATTACCTGACATGGATGGCCTCTTTTTGTGTACTGAGCGTACCGTGTTCAATAATGGCAACGGTCATACGGCTTGTGGCGGTGCGTTTACCGGTTGATTCCTCAAACATATCGGTTTGCCATACTTGTGTACGTCTCCCGACATGCAGCGGCGTACAAACACCGATGACAGAACCTTGCGTCACGGCGCGAATATGGTTGCAATTAATCTCTAACCCCACTGCACGGTATTGGTCAGGATCAATTGTCATCCATGCGGCGACACTGCCTAGTGTTTCCGAAAGAACGCAGCTTGCCCCACCATGCAAAATGCCAAAGGGTTGGGTTGTGCGATGATCAACAGGCAAACGGCCTTTTAAAACACCATCTTCAATCGAGACAAGCTCTAGCCCTAAATGCTCCCCCATATTGGCGGAACGCATTTTGTTTAAAAATTCAAGATCATAATCTTTGAACCAAATGGACATAAATTTATGCCACCCCGCCTTTATCCTTTGGTTTCATGCTCGCAAGTAATTCCGCGCTTTCCGCGACCGAATCAACGGCCAACATTCCAACGGTGTGATAGCCACTATCGACATGAAGGATTTCACCCGTAACACCGCTTCCCAAGTCAGAAAGCAGGAACAAGCCTGAACGACCGACATCTTCAATTGTGACATTGCGCTTCAACGGTGCGTTAAGTTCATTCCATTTCAAAATAAAGCGGAAATCACCTATACCACTTGCCGCCAATGTTTTAATCGGTCCGGCAGATATTGCATTCACACGGATATTATCTTTACCAAGATCAGCCGCAAGATATTTAACAGAGGCTTCTAATGCCGCCTTTGCAACGCCCATGACGTTATAATGTGGCATAACTTGTTCTGCACCATAATAAGTTAGCGTCAATAATGACCCGCCATCTTTCATCAATGGCACAGCGCGTTGCGCCACAGCGGTAAAGGAATACACAGAAATATCCATAGTGCGAAGGAAGTTATCGCGGCTAGTATTTAAATACATGCCGTCAAGCTCATTCTTATCAGAAAACGCAATCGCGTGAACAATAAAATCAATTTTTCCCCATTGTTTTTCAATTTCAGAAAAAGCAGCATCAATACTAGCCTCATCTGTTACGTCACATGGCAATAAAATCTTAGACCCGACGCTTTCTGCCAAAGGCTTCACACGCTTAAGCAACGCATCACCTTGATAGGTAAAAGCAAGTTCAGCGCCACTATTTGCGGCAGCCTCTGCAATTCCCCATGCAATTGAACGATCATTTGCAACACCCATTACGAGGCCGCGTTTTCCTTTTAAAAAATCACTTTTCATCTTTTGTCTTCTTATTATTTAATGGCATTAAACAGCATGTTATCCTACACATTTACGCAGCTTCGTCCAGAAGATAACCTCTGTAAATATAAAAAATATCGTACTGATGTGGAATATAACCTCTTATTTAAGCCTCTATTTTCTGATATAATAAAAAGATTCAAACCTGCGTAGTAAAAATTCACATTCTATTTAAAGTTATGAGCATTATGACTGTAGACACTAAAACAGCATCCCATATTTGCAATGTCATCCGCAGGCAGATTCAACAAAGATTTCCTGATCTCTATATCCATTTTATTATCCATGGAGAGAATAAAAGGTCCGAGGCATTTAATAAAGATATTGCAAAGATAAAGGAACATTTAGGCGGGCAAGCGGTTATTAATTTCTTTAAAACTGATATCGGACGCAATCAACTTTACAACAACAGATCTCAGTTTTCATGTATAGGGCAGCACCACACGCATGGATTTTTAGGCTTTTTTAAGAATAACGCCTATTTTGCAGTTGGCTTCATTAATATTGACCGGTTTTCTAGCGTAGAAAACTTACGCAATCATGCGTCACACCTTATATGGCATATATTACAAACATATAGAACGCATGCACATCCGGAACAAGACATACTGGAAATCAATATTACAGATGAAAATGATGTCCTGACTCCAAATTACACAAATGAAAACCTTTATCACAATAATTTAATGGCCGATATTTTTTCAGCTTGCCATCAAACGGTTAACGGACGCAAAGACGCGCTCTCTATTATAACAAGACAACGTATGCATGATACGGTCACACCTGAAATTGGCTTTATAGCAGAAAACTTTCCCTTTCCAGTGTGCGTAGATACACTAAAATTCATGTTAAAAAATCAAATTGATCCAAATAAAAAAATAAAGAACCCCTTGGATTTTGCAATTTCTATGACGCAAGATATTGGTCGCACGCACGATAAAACAGCCGTCGAACAATGGAGAAGCTTTAGCTGCCCTGCACAAGAAATGGCATGGCTGGGGCATCCACCGGAAAGAATACTCGGCGCAGCGCTTTACACCAGTGAAAATACCTATGAGCAATCCATAGCCGATTCACTCGCGGAAAGCCTTGACATAAAACCTGAATTTATAACGTCACTAGATGATTTTAACCCCTATACCAATACTAGCGTGAATAAACGCCTGCATACCAAGCTTTGCAATGACCTAATTGACAACATCCTCCCCAAAATCCATTCGAAAGAGGATCATTCTCTGTTTCTGGATGTCGCAAAAAAACAAAACATGAAGTTATTGCAAGGCAGCACGATGGGGTGGTGCGTTCCATCATTGCTACGCATAAAATATATGATACAAAAATGCGACAATCAAAGCGCCCTACCTGAAACACTAAAGCAAGCACATAAGATTTTCACTGAAGACATTGAAAATACACCGTGGGAGACGCTTGTACACCTCTCCAAAAAAATCATATTCGCCCTTAGAGATGGTGAACGCATTGATGACAACGCGCTTTTGACCATCTCACAGACAAGCGATGAATTCACCACCATTGGGTATGCCATGACGCAGCTTCACGATTTAGTTAGAAAAGAAAATCAAATTACCGATCTAAATCCCACCCCCAAAAATATTAGTGATTTCATAAGCGTCAATGCGATTAAAAGATAGGCTGAATAAAAGAAAGTTCACCTATTCTAACTGCGCATGCTTTGTATTACGGGGGTAAATTTCAACTTTGCAGTTTTGTGCCCTGACCAAAAAGGCGCGGCATCTGTTATACGCATCTGACACATCATCCCCCTTAAACCCGACACGCAGGATATGCTTACCCTTTACCGCATCGACATAACTTTCAGATGGCGGGATAAAGAGATCACTTCCAGCTAAAATCGAGGCATAACGTGAGCGAAGCTTATACCACACAACAGACATAAGCAGCCTTGAGTTATACTCCCCCAGATTTAAAACGGTTTGGTAATCATCAACCGAAAAATCAACATCAGGGTGATTGGCCTGAACATCTTCCATATTGGCTAAAATTTCACTTGGAATATCCCCCTCACCCGGACGGACAAATAAATCATTCCCATAAATAACTGTACCATCATAACCGATCTCAATCGGTTGAGGTTCTGGCCTAATGAAACTTTTTCTTATTGCGCTGATCTCATCAATAATTAAGTAATAACGACCAGGAGGCACTTTAGTAAAGTAATAAAAACCGGTTGCATCGCTTACAACCTTGCTCTCAACCTCGCCTTTATCATTATACAAACTCACCCCAATATTACGCAAAGCCAAAGGCTCCGCCGCAACACCATCCCTTTGAGAATCAACGGATTTTGCATAAATAGTACCATCAATTTCACCCGATAAATGAATAGGGAAACTGACCTCCGCCACATACCCTTCCCGCGGCAGCACCGAAACCCCTTCAAACCCCGAAACCCATACCGGATCAGGTAAGTTATCATTATCAATATAGACATCCGTCAACTTCATACGTTGCATACGTTTAAACAATGCTACGCCATTTTTATCAGTTGTTGCACGACGACCGTTTTGCGGCGCACTCACGATAACATCTTTCAGCGGCTCATCATTTCCATTGAAAACACCATCACCATTATGATCCAAATAGACAAAAGCACTCAGCATCCCCATATGCGTTACACTCTCATCAAACATACGAACGCTCTCGGTTGCAGGGTCCCTTACCAAACCAAAGCGCGTATTTAATCCGGCAAAGAAATCATGCTCGGAATTATAGCGAATACTGGGAGAAATCCTTATAAACCCTGCCTGCCAATCCAAACGAGCCTGATATTCCGTTTGAGAAAATTGCGGTCGTTTTGTTGCAGAAAACTCAACATCAAGTTTCTTGGTCAAGTCGCGCTGCACCGAAGCCGTTACACTGCTTAATACACTCTCAGGTGCAATTTCATAATTTGTCGATAATCTAAGCCTGTTACCCGCCAAACGCCCTGCTAAATTGAGCGACGTTTCCACCAATGGATCATCTATATTACTGCCTGTGAGATGCCTTAAACTACCACTCACATTCATCCCTTTAATCCCCATATCCAACCCCAAAGAAGATTGCATATTATAATCACCGGCACCATCCCAAGATATTTGAGAATCAACAGCATAAGAACTACGCATAGACTCTGCAGAAAACAATGGGCCGTTTAAATTCAATGCACTAGAAAAATTATCCCTGGCATTAATCGGCGTTAATGAAAATAGACTAGAATCATCAGATACATCAAAATTAGCAGCCGTCCAATCAAAGGAGCTTCTAAATTGATGCCCGGCAAAATCACGCCTTAAGACAAGATTAGCAGAAGCCTCCCCCTCATCATCAACGGCAATCCCTGTGTTTACAAGAGTTTGCCCAATCGTTGCAGATGCCCCAATATTTCCGACAATATCACGCACACCATCTCGCTCATTACTCCGCACCCCCACAATACCCGTAACCCCGTTCGAAAGGGGCTTCTCATAAAGAGCAGCAATATTAATTGAACCGACATCACCTCCCGTTGATGGCCTTTTTAAATATGTATTCTTATCATTCAAGCTCACTGAAACGTCATAAATTCCATCACGTTCAGAGAGCAGACTACGGTCAACAGGAACGTAGACATCTTCCTCGCGAATTTCTCCTTGCGGGCCATAAAATCGTAACTTAAAATTATTGTCATTTAAGAACAAAATAATATCCGAAAACTGATAATACCCATCATCACCGATCTCAACCGTATCCAATAGCTGCGACCCACGATAAAGCTCCACATCCCACCCCGGAATGGCCGTCCCTGAGATAGCTGTTAAAGGCCTGGAAAAGTTTTTTGTCTGATCCGTATTTGTTACACGAAAGCCAAGCTCCTGCCCCTGGGATTGTGCAAAAGGTAAGGCAACCCCGCTCACATCACCAATCTCATATTTGCGTGCCTTTAATGGCCCCAATAAATCCGCATCCAAAGATTCTCTTTTATAATTAACCCGCGCAGAGGCAAGCTTATCCCCGTCATTAAGTTGCAATTGCGTTACAAGCGATCCACCGGCAAAATCTCCCACGGTATTTACATTTGCGGAATGCGTATCCACACCAGATGCATCAGAACCACCTTGGCGGCGATAGGTTGAACTTGTCGATACATCAATGGCCGGAGCCTTAACAAACGCACCACCCGCATCTTGATAAGGCAAAGACGGCTCTGACACCCTATCCCCATATTGTTTAAAATTCTGCCTGCCGATTTTAGCCAAAAGCGGCAAAGGAATATCCGTTTCAATTTTCATTTCCTGAGATGAGGTATTCAAAATCAATCCAACGTCCCAATTCCTTAACAGGAACCCATAAATCACCATCTTCACTGATCACATCATCGCTCATCGTGAAGTCTCCAGCCAATGTAGAGACACGTTTATCCGTTAAGTTAAAATCAAATAACCGATCTTCACGAAGATACCACCCGGCCGCGGTGCCATTCGTGGGATCAACGTCAACCGCCAAATTCAACACTGCCATAAAATCAGCCAAGGACAACAAGACCCTCTTGTTATGAACACGCGACATAATAATACCGTCAACACGATACCGCCCACCCAAAACAGGTTGGAACATCAGTATTTCACCATCTTCTAGGATGTTTTCAACCACCTTATGGGCCTGAAGATACTTATCCGCCCGCGTTAAATCACTTTTTATCTTCGATACGAATGAGCGCGCCAGAGATAATCGCTCTTGCGTTGTTATCTTTGGGTCTGAGGCATGCACAAGGTTTGCGCAAACACAGATGCACAGAGAAAAAATTGCAGAATAAAGAAATTTATTCATCGTTCCAAACCATCGAATACGCTGTAGATAAAAGTTGAATAACTCTGTGAATAGATTGGCTAAATGCCTTTGGACAGTAAAACACAATCACTTGACAATGACAAATACTTAGTGATAAATTCAACCAAGTTCAAATGGTGGCGCCCCAAAGTTAGCCACATCTATTTAGTTAAATTTTATATATTAATAATGATTTAACTTTTCTTGTGTGATTTCAACACCGGCAGATTGAACTGTTGTATCAGTTCCGGCACCAA
>CAXBFT010000070.1:0-9177 GCA_963974945.1 uncultured Alphaproteobacteria bacterium | reverse complement strand
TATCACGTAATTTTGCAAATTGGTCGAAATCACGGGCAACCCATGCATCATACATCTGCACGCATTGTTTCGGCAGAATATTGGATAAAACAGAAATACATCCCACGCCGCCATGCGCCAAAAATCCGGCATAAGTACAATCATCACCGGAAAGCTGGCAGAAATCTTCGCCGATAATCTGGCGCGCTTCAATCGGGCGGGTCAGATCGCTTGTTGCGTCTTTCACGCCGACAATGTTTTTAAGCTTTGCCAATTTTGCCATTGTATCAATATCAATATCAACGATGCAACGTCCGGGAATATTATACACAATAATCGGCAAATCAACGGCATTATGAATGGCCTCAAAATGCGCGTAGATACCATCTTGCGTGGGTTTATTGTAATAGGGCGCGCAAATAAGCGCCGCATCTGCGCCAATGTCTTTTGCAAAACGGGTCAGGGCGATGGCCTCGCTTGTAGAATTCGATCCGCAACCTGCAATAACCGGAATTCTTCCCTTGACGATTTCAACGCAACGCTTAACAATAGACATATGCTCATCATGAGAAAGTGTAGGGGATTCACCCGTCGTACCACAGGGAACTAGCGCATGCGTGCCATTATCAATTTGCCATTCAACCAGATTTTCAAAGGCTGGCCAGTCAATTTCGCCCTTGATAAAGGGGGTAATCATGGCGGTAATAGAGCCGTGAAACATTGCTCGTCTTTCTCTTTTCGTAAATATTCTAAAACGGGTGACAATCTAACGCGCTATGCCTCATTTTGCAAGAACAGCCTTGTTGTTCTTTGTTTTGTATTTTACCTTGGTGGTATAGGTGATGCACAAGCGGTAGAAACGCCTGTGAACAGATTGCAGAATCAAGAGGCGCATGCGCTTAGTGTTGCTGGGATTAAAAATGTAAGACGCGGCAAATGGGAGAAGGCGCAAGAGGCTTTTGCACAAGCCAAGGATCCATTGGCATCAAAGCTTTATCATTGGCTTTTGCTGACCCATGCGGAAAAAGATGATTGGACGAATGAGCTGTTTATTCGTTTATCCTATTTTGTGCGTCATAATCCGGAATGGCCGGGTATTTCAACAATGAAGTTACGCGCCGAAGGGGTTATGCCTGCTGACCTTTCAAATGCCGAGGTTTTGGCGTGGTATGATGATTTTCCGCCTAAAACGCCTTATGCCATGGGGCGGTATATGGATGCTCTTATCATTGAAGGTAAAGCGGAGCGCGCGCGCGCATTCCTTGCGGATTGGTGGGCCGGAACATTAACCTCTCGCGATCAGCAACGTGATATTTTCAAAAAATATGGTGGGTATTTAACAATTGATGCCCATAAAAAGCGTTTTGATTCCTTGCTGCGCGCGGGGAATTATGACAGTGCGCGCGGTATTGCGGGTGTCTTGGGACAGGGCTACCCTGAATTAGCAGAGGCGCGTATTGCATTAAAGGGGGGCGGTGGAAAAAATATTGACGGATTGATCGCCGCTGTGCCGAGTTATCTTTTAGATGATCCCGGTTTGATGTATGAGCGTTTGCATTGGCGACGTGAGAGGGGATTTGATCAAGGGGCATTAGAAATACTAAGGGATGCACCTGATCATATTCAAAACCGCGAAGCATGGTGGAAAGAGCGCCATATTTTCATTCGCCGCTTATTAGAAAAGGGTGACTATAAGGGGGCGTATGATTTGGCCTCTGACCATAAACAGGTGGATGGATTTTCCTATGCGCAGGCAGAATGGCTTGCGGGCTGGCTTGCGCTTCAATTTATGCATAAACCAACCGAGGGCTATGAACGATTTGTTGCGCTTTATCATAATGTAAGCACGCCTGTCAGTAAGGCGCGAGCCTCATATTGGGCAGGGCGCGCCGCAGCGGGGCTAGGGCAGAGTGATCTGGCACAGAGTTGGTATAAAACTGCCGCAGAGTTTAAAACAACATTTTACGGACAAATGGCAGGAGCTGCGCTTTCGCTTCGCGGGCGACTACCGCAGGGGAAGCTTCCTTCTTTATCTTCTGCAGAACGTAAGGATTATAAGCGCAATGAATTGATGCAGGCGGCCTTGTTATTTAAAGAGGCTGGTGATGAGTATACGGCGAATAGTTTTATCAATGCCTTTTTAGAGAATGATGAAACGCCAAAAGCATATCGCTATGCTGCGGAAACACTGGCGGGGCAGGATGATTTCTTTCGCGCGGTGCAGGTTGCGAAGAAGGCCTCACATAAGGGATTATTCCTTACAAAACAGGCTTATCCGACGATTACTAAACATTTAACAGGTATAGATTCTGCGGAATGGGCGTTGATCCATGCACTAATCAGACAGGAAAGTATGTTTGATGTCACTGCAAAAAGTTCGGCAGGCGCATTGGGACTTATGCAATTGATGCCTGCAACCGCACGAGAGGTCTCGAAGAAGGAAGATCTAAGTTATAACCAGAATTGGCTGACCGAGCGGCCTAAATATAATATGGAGCTTGGGGCTTCTTATATCGGGCGGTTGTTAAAGAAATATGATGGCAGTTATCCTCTCGCTATTGCCGCGTATAATGCAGGGCCGGGGCGTGTTGATGGTTGGCTTCGTGTCTTTGGTGACCCACGAAAAGGCGATGTTAATGTTATTGATTGGATTGAACTTCTTCCTGTTTATGAAACCCGAAACTATGTCCAAAGAGTGCTTGAAAATACCTATATATATAGATTAAGGCTTGAGGGAATACAGGTGCAACCAATTGATGACCTTCATCTTGCATTTCATATGAAACCATAGCAATCTTGAGCTGTATATTTTTAGTTAATAGCTTGTTATCAATATTGTGATAAAGTGCTACACTAAAGTATAGTTTTTTGTTTTCGTGTGTGTGGAGCATTTATTATGAAGTTGTTAATAGCGGATGATCATACCTTGTTCAGGGATGCCCTTGTTCAATATATTGAACGTTCTGATCCTATGTCCTCGGTTATGCTTGCCAAGGATTTTTATCAGGCTATGGATATTCTTGAACAAAACTCCCACCAAGACCTTGTTATTTTAGATTTGCGTATGCCCGGTATGTTTGGAATGGAAGGGTTTAAGCAAATGAAGTTGCGTTTTCCCGATATATCAGTGGCCTTGATGTCCGGTGTGGCAGAGCCTAAAGATGTTCGGGCGGCGCTTGATTTAGGCGCGGTTGGTTATTTCCCCAAAACAATGTCGGGAAAAGGCTTGTTGGGCGCTATACAACAAGTCATCGCAGGGGATATTTATGTTCCCGAAGGTAAAAAAACAGAATTTATGCCATCTTATTATGCGGATGCCACAATAGAGGATTCAGCGAAAAACACGGATATTGATGAGGTTAATTTAACTCCCAGAGAGACCGAAGTTCTGTCTTATTTGGTTGATGGTGCATCGAATAAAGAGATTGCGCGCGCGCTGGATTTACAAATTGTTACAGTTAAATTGCATGTTCGCGGCATTTGCAGGAAATTAGAAGCCAAGAACAGGACGCAGGCGGCCTTAAAGGCAAAAGAGCTTGGAGTTCGGCCTATTTCTGTGGCCAGATAATTGAAGGTGACAGTTTTGAATATCTCTAAAGACCGCATATTATCATTCATCATCAATTATATACCAGGGGTCATTATCCTCATCTTTAGTATGGTCGCGCTTTATGCCACGGTTTTATTGATCCATACGCGTGAAGATCTTAGTGACCGTTACCATACCTATGTTGTTGATATTATTGATTTTCAAAAGGCTTTTTTTAATTTTGAACTATCGCATGATGCGTATCTTGCCGCACAAGATAATGAATTTCCGGAAGGTCTGAAAACAAAATTCCACACGATGAATGAGCGGTTCATACGTTTAAAGAGTGACTTTTATAACTATTCTGCGCGTGATCCGTTGGTTAATCAGAAACATGAGCATTTTTTATTCCTTCTTCAGCAAAATATTAAGGATATTATTCAAATTATTATGCTTAAAGAGGAAAATGCCAGCGGGGGAGATGGTGTAGATTATAAGCATGAATTGCATGAATCGGTTGAGCGTATGTTTGAATCGGTTATGGGGCTTCAGGTGAGCGTTTTTAAGAATTTTGAGGACACAGTTTTTTCTCAAAGCCTTGAAAATAGAGAGATTTGGCTATATTGGTCTGTTATTGCGATGGGCTTATCAGGGTTTATTCTTGTTGTTTTGAATATTGATAAGATACGCTCTATGCAAAGTTTGCATCAGGATAAATTTAACACATTAAAAATTTTAGAAAATCGTATGGCTGCGCTTGATTTGTCGCAGGATGGAATTTGTATTTTAGATGCAGATGGGCGTGTATCCTATTTAAATGCATCAATGTGCAATATAGTAGGCATTGATGTGGTTAAAAGAGATAATTATATAGGCCGTGGTTGGATTCATGTTTTTAGTGAATATGATTTTCATAGAATTCGCGATGATATATCACCTATTTTTCAAGATGGGGAATCACATTGGATTGGTGACTTCATCATACATCGTTTGGATGGAACCGACTTGGAAACAGAATTATCAATTACACAATTTCCTGATGGCGGATTTATTGGTACATTTCAAGATATTTCTGAAAAACGTAAATCGGAAAAAGAAAAACGTGATTTGGAAGATCAATTCTATCAGGCGCAAAAAATGGAGGCAGTCGGACGTTTGGCGGGAGGAATTGCTCATGACTTTAATAACATCCTTGCCGCGATGAATGGCTATGCCGAATTTTTGTTAGATGATCTTGATGAAAATACAGAACAGCATGGATTCGCCCGTAATATTTTATTAGCAGGCATGCAAGCCCGTGATTTGGTCGATCAAATGTTGGTATTTTCACGGCGCGGTGATAATACGCGCAGTATTCTGGACGTTGTATCTTCTACGCGCGAAGTTTTATCGATGATTCGAGCAACAATTACGAAAACAGTGGATTTGGAGACGCATATTGATGTTGAAACGGCCCTGATTGAGGGGAATGTGACCCATATATCACAAATGATGATGAATCTTTGTGTCAACGCATTGGATGCAATGGAAGATAATCACGGTCTTTTGAAAGTATCTATTGATCAAGCAGATATGACATTATTTGACGAGATTAAGGGCGTCATAAGAGACCAGCTGCCGGAGCCTTCTGAAACACCGTATCAACGTATTGATGATATTGATGCGTTTACGACGCGATTAATTTCCGGACATTTTGCAAGGGACACCCCTTATATTCGCTTAGGTGTTCAAGATACAGGATGCGGGATGAGCCGCATCATTATGGAACAAATTTTTGAACCGTTCTTTACGACAAAATCTGTTGATAAGGGAACGGGGCTGGGGCTTGCCACCGTACATGGTCTGGTGATTAGTCATCTTGGCGTTTTAGTGATTGAAAGCACCTTGGGGCAGGGGACCTTTTTTGATATTTACATCCCTTTGGCGCAACCTTCCGAAGATAATATATTGGTAGAATCAGCGGGTGCAAAGAAGGATCGTACCGCGCATGATGAGCGCCATATCCTGCTTGTTGAGGATCAAGAAAGCGTACGCCGTATGACCCGTCGCATGTTGCAACGTTTGGGTTATATGGTGTCAACCGCGCGCTCAGGATTGGAGGGGTTGGATATGGTACGTGAAAACCCTACGGCGTATGATCTGGTCATTACGGATTATAATATGCCCAAAATGTCTGGCTTTGAAATGATACAGCAAATTCATATTGATATGCCTGATGTGCCGTTTATCATGCTATCAGGTTATAGTCAGGAACGTATGTCCAGTTTGATTAATATGCATCCAGCGGTTAAATGCATCTTGCGCAAACCAGCATCAAGTGATGATTTGAGCAAGGAAATTGAGGCCGTGTTTTATACATCACTTGATGAAACTGTACCATTTACGTCATGAGACATTATGATGGGTCATGAAACCCGTCCGCGGCCTTCATACCACCATAAAGAAATCAACGCCGAGATGAGTAAGATCAATGTCGCCCAATCAGGAAGTAACGCTATATCCTTTACCCCTGTGACGGTGAAATCCTGATTATGTTTCAGCGCAAGCCAATCAGAGCCGCCAAAACGGCGCGCATTCGCATCTGCTTCGCTTATTTTCGGGCGCGGCGTATCACTCAGCCAAATGGTTGTTCCTTTGGATGCGTTGATCAGTGGGGCAAGCTTGTCATCACTGGTTTTTACTGCGCGCAATTCTAGGGGGGCTATATCACCAATAATGGCAAATTTTCGGGCGCCATTGGTATCTTCAAACGCATAAATGCCCAAAGCATCCGCTTTTATTTTTTCCTCTAATATGCCATCTGATTTTGCCTTAAGCTCAATCAGGGATTGTTCGCCATTCGGATCACGCATGGAGATTGTCTCGGTTGTGCTGTCATAGCCGCGTTTGCGGATGGTAATCATGCTTTTATGCACTGAAACCTCCAAGGCGCGCTCATCCAATTGTGGTTCTTTCATAAGCCAGTGAACGATACGGCGCAGAAGCTCCGCATGAGGGCCTCCGCCATCATAGCCGCGCGACCACAGCCATATATGATCGCTGGCCAATTGTGCAACGCGCCCCTTGCCCACACGATCAAGCACAAGCAGTGGCTTATTATCCATGGCATCCATCAATACATCCCCATGTGAGGGTTCAATATCGATATAACGCATCCATGACCCCCATGGCGCGGCAGTTTTATCCGCGGTCATATCCGTTGTCCAGACAAGGCTTTCCGTAACTGGGTGGTGTTTACCAAGCGCGGTAATGGTCGGGGTGAAGCGTTGCTCTAATACCTCACCTGTCGGGCGCGCAGGCAGGATTGTACCAAGCGGCGTGTTATAGATTGATTGTCCACGATTGGCAAAGGCGGGGCCGCTTGCCTCAAGAAATGCTCCACCTTCTTGCACATAGCGCGCAATATTATCGAAGTAGCGTCTGGGCAGGATATTATTCACACGGTAACGATCAAAAATAATCAGGTCAAAATCATATAATTTGACCTCAAACAATTCTTGAAAGGGAAAGGCAATCAGGGACATCTCCTTTTTCGGAGTGTAGTCGAATTTTTCAGGCTCGCGCAGAATGGTGAAATGCACCAAATCTACCCCGGGATCAGAGGTCAGAAGATCACGCCATGTGCGCTCCCCCGTATGTGGAATACCCGATACGAGCAAAACCTTCATCCTATCGCGCACGCCGTTGATAATGACAGCGGTTTTATTATTGGCCAAGGTAATCTCGTCTTTTACCCCTGCTACTTCTAAGGTGAATATATTTTGTGAGGGATGATCCATCGGAAGGGGAAGCGATTGCTCTATCCCGATAGGGACATAGAAGTTCCGCTGTGTTCCGTCATGTCCAGTGATGGTTATCTCGGCATTGTTTTGGCCGATATTCTTTGTATCCTCAACGCGGAACTTTACCATAATATTCTCACCAACCAGGCCATAAGCAGGGGCATTGGTGATGATGATCTGACGGTCTTTTTCGCCCTTTTCCCCCGTGAGTAAGGCATGCACAGGGCCATAGCTTTGATACAGGCTTTCATCTTTTTGTACGTCATGGATTTGACCGTCACTTAGGAATATAATCCCCGCGCGGCGTTTTTGCGGCACATCGGAAAGAGCCTGATCCAGCGCACCGAATAAATCAGTACGAGAGGATAACCCATCAAGAGGAGCTTCGACGATGCGAAGGTCAAATGCACCGTTTTCTTCAATTTGTTGTTGTAAGAAGGACAGAGCGGTCTGCGCTCTTTCACTGCGTTGACCGAAATTCTGGCTATCGCTTTTATCGACGACAATGGTTGCAACATCACGTACGTAATTGCGCTCCTCTTTAACCACTGACGGATTAGAAAGGGCAAGGATAAACAAGCCAAACATCGCTCCACGGATCAATATACCATGTCGGTATTTTATAAAGGAAAGGATGAACAGCATTGCGCCAATAAGGATGATCGCCCATAGGAGTTGATCGGCGATAAGAGGAGAGAAATGTAGGTTCATCGAAAATACAGAGGCGTTATTACTCATTTTCCTAACCTTTCCAAAATATGTGGAATATGCACCTGATCGGCTTTGTAATTGCCTGTCATTGCGTACATCACCAGATTAACTCCAAAGCGTAAGGATAGCTCTTGGCGACGGGCATCATAGTCGGCGCGATATCGGTTCATAGCTGCCTTGCCATAGGATTGCGCCCATGATCCTGCCCAATCATTACTGCCGATCAGGACTGAAGATACATTATCACGCCCGCTTGCACTGTTTTGCTCAACCCAAAGCGTGCCGCCGCTATAACGCCCAGGGTAGTCTTGCAACAGATAAAAAGCCCTCCCCAAGACATGGTCTTGCGGGATAGGAAAAATAGGTGGAATATTTAGCGAAGCGGTAATCTGGCGTAAAGTTCGCGCATTATTGGTGTTATTCTGGCTGCTTATGGAGCGGTTTTGATCGCGTGTATCGAATAATATTGTACCGCCTTGATCCAGATAATGTTGAATATTGCGAATGGCGTTATCAGATATGTTGGTTTGTTGATCACTTATCGCCCAATAAATCAGCGGAAAAAATGCCAGATTATCTATCTCAGGGTTCAGGGCGGCAACGCCCGCAGGTTCTATGGATGTGCGGGCGCTCAGGGTTTGCGAAAGGCTTTCTAATCCGCGTGCAGTCAATGAATCCAAATCGTTGTCACCTGTTTGGATATAGGCCAAATAAAAGGCCGAAGCATAGCGCATATCTGATTCATCTGAGGCTTGCGCGCCAATGGGCATCAGGCAAATCATGATAAAGGCAACAACAGGGAACGCCCTTGCTGTAAACCGCCATGCACCGCCTGCCATAATCACCATAATAAGCCAATCTAAACAAAACAGGATCGTCGCGATAGATAGGATAATGGGCATCATGCTGATCTCATATTCTTTTTCATATATTCCAATGGCAACACTCGCAGGTAAATCGGGAGTGCCGATTTTAAGATCGGGTAAATTTGTGCCAATATTAAGTGCATATTGCACCGCGCCGCGTCCATACAGGCCTGGGGGGTGAGCGGCGCTTGGGATAATTTTGTCATATCCTTGCGCCGGAAGCGGACGCACAGAGGCGGGAGGTGGCAATAATGCACCATATCCATCCATAATCAGCAGCGGGTCGAGCGCAGAATTCGCCGTCGCATTC
>CAXBFT010000069.1:0-9325 GCA_963974945.1 uncultured Alphaproteobacteria bacterium | reverse complement strand
CACCATGTAACGTCTTTATTTAAAACGTTTAAAGCTGAACACTCGTCAATATGTTTTAGACCTGACGTAGGAGAAAACTCATAAAGTTTATCACCATGGTAGTTCCACGATATGAGGCCAGATGATCCAATAGGCTGTTCCCATCCAAAATTACCAAATATTCCTTCGTCAAAATAACCAGTCCAGATTTCTCCCGTATTCGATACCTGAGTATTTTGAATACCGTCGCCAAGCAATATTTCCTCTAAAAAAAGTCCTTGGCTAGAGTATATCCGGCCATTTTTATCGAAATCTTCTGGCCCTCTATATTCTGATCGACAACAGACTAATAGAATTTTATTTGATGGTAATAATTGGATGTCATTAATGTTATATTTGTCTTCCTCAATAGCACACAGGCATTTCAATTCTCCATCAATCCCATGAAGAATTTCATAAATTTGTGGTTCGTCAGGTTTTACTTTTGGAAAAGTTGCGCCACTTGAAGATTGGTATCGATTATCGAGAGGCTTATGAGCAACTACAACCAATACTTCATTATTGCTACCTATGTTAAAAGCGACAACCTTTCCTTCTTTCATGAAAGGTTTCAGATCATATAAAGAGGGGATTGTCTTTTCGACTATATTCATTTTTTATTTCCTTTATAACGTCCGCTTTGGGTCGTAAGTAGATATTTTTTATATTTTGTCTAAATTACCATGAAGCGTCATCAGCTTAAGAATAAGATTTAGCACGAGCTACTTACTTTTCTCACATTCTGTATCATCGATATTAAGCTCTTTCTTAATCTTGCCCATTTCACGGATGATGCAATCAATGGTGAAGGTGACGTCCTGCATCTCCTTCAAGCTTGGCATACCATAGGCACGCGCCCGATCATCGCCGCCAATAACGCGCGCAGGGATACCTATCGCCGTTGCACCATCAGGAATATCAGAGGTTACAACTGAATTTGAGCCTACTTTTGCATGCGCGCCAATTGTAATATCGCCAAGGACTTGCGCGCCCGCGCCGATAATTGCGCCCTCCTTCAATGTGGGATGGCGCTTGCCATTAACCTGCCCAACGCGCCCAACACCGCCAAGTGTCACACCGTGATAAATAGTTACATTATCCTCTATCACCGCGGTTTGCCCGATGACAACGCCTGTGCCATGGTCGATAAAGAAATTTTGCCCAATCGTGGCTTCGGGGTGAATTTCTATGCCGGTTAGAAACCGCGTAATATTGCCAAAAAACCGCGCCAAAGCGTGCAAGCCAAGATGCCATATAAAATTATTCATACGATGCAAGCAAACCGCATGAAACCCGTTATAGGCAAGAACCACCTCTAAAAATGTCGGGTTAGCAGGATCACGATCCTGAATGGATTTAATAAGCTTGCACATTTCTTACTTTTTCTTTTTAGGCTTTTGCGGGAAAACTGTATCAATATGTGGTTTTGGTGTAATAATCCCCGCGGACACGACCAGCTTCACCCCCTCTTCCACGCTCATGCTCAGATATTTAAGTTCCTTTTTCGGAACAAAAAGCAGATAGCCCGATGTTGGATTGGGCGTGGTCGGAACGAAAACATTGACGGTTTCTTCCTTGGTTAAATCTTGTACCTCACCTTGGGTAATGCCTGTTACAAAGCCAATTGACCATACGCCTTTGCGCGGGTATTCCAGCATAACAACCTCACGAAACGCGCTGGATTGGCTGGCCATGATGGTTTCGAAGATCTGTTTAATCGCGCTATAGAGTGTGCGGATAACCGGCATACGATCAACGATATATTCAGAAATGCGAATAACCAAACGCCCCATGAAATTCGTTGCAAACCAACCGATAATAATAAAGGTCGAAATTGCAATGATAAGTCCGATACCGGGAAAGGTTGTTTTACCGTAAAGAGCCTCATACCAATCTTCTGGCAGTAATAAGACAACTTTGCTATCAATAAAGGTTAGAAAAATATAGGTCAGATAAATGGTTAAGCTGATCGGCGCGGTCACAACAATACCGGCAAGGAAATAGCGACGCAAACGCGCCACAGGCCCGCGTGAATTCTCAGTAGGCACATCTTCTAAGATCGGTATATCTGTTTTATTATCATCCATACATATCACCGTTCATCGTTGTTATAGTTGTTTAAACAATCAAACTCTTAACGATATGGGGCATCCGCAATAATATTAGCGGCAATTTGCGCTTCCCATTTGTCGCCATTTTCAAGAAGTTTAGCTTTATTATAGTAAAGCTCCTCTCTTGTTTCAGTTGCGAATTCAAAATTCGGTCCCTCAACAATGGCATCAACGGGGCAGGCCTCCTGACACAGGCCGCAATAAATGCATTTGGTCATATCAATATCGTATTTTGTGGTGCGGCGAGAGCCATCTTCACGCGGCTCTGCCTCAATCGTAATGGCCAAGGCGGGGCATATTGCCTCACAAAGCTTACAAGCGATGCAGCGCTCCTCACCATTGGGATAACGGCGCAATGCATGTTCACCCCTGAAACGCGGCGATATAGGGCCCTTTTCATGCGGATAGTTAATCGTTACCCGTGGCACGAAAAACATATATTTAAGGGTCAATAAAAACCCCTTAACAATTTCGGTTAAAAAGAATGCGCGTGCAAGATTATCCATATTATTGGGCTTCTTCTATAGTTTGTACATTTTCTTCAGGCGAGAGTGTTGCCTTTTCTTTTTCGCTATCGAAATCAAGTATTGTTTCGGTTGCTTCCTCAACATGCTCAAGAATTTCAATAAAAACATTGTCTTTTGCCACTGTTGCCCGTGGTGGTTGACCGGGAAGCGCGTTAAAGCTCATCAAAATACCGGCGGTAAGGATCACCCAACTTAATGTCAGCGGTAAGAAAACTTTCCAACCAAGGCGCATCAACTGATCATAACGAAAACGTGGCAATGTTGCGCGCGCCCAGATAAAGAAGAATAAAATCCCCATAACCTTGATCGCGAACCAAATAATGCCCGGAATGAATGCAAGCGCCGTAATACCAAACGGAGGCAACCAACCACCAAGGAAAAGGATAACCGCCATTGCACTCATCAAAATCATATTGGCATATTCACCAAGGAAGAATAACGCAAAGGCCATCGCTGAATACTCTACCATAAACCCGCCCGTAATTTCAGATTCGCCTTCCGGCAAGTCAAATGGCGCACGATTTGTTTCGGCCAGAATAGAAATCAAGAACACGATAAACATCGGGAAAAGCAATATTTGCACCCAAATCGGGCGCGGTGCGAGGACAATTTCTTGTAAATTCAAAGAGCCGGCGACAAGCAAAACACAAACGATAATCAGCCCCATAGAGACCTCATAAGAAATCATTTGCGCAGCAGAGCGAAGCGCGCCAAGAAACGCATAACGCGAATTAGAGGCCCAACCCGCCATAATAACACCATACACACCCATAGATGAGATCGCGAATAAATACAAAATACCAACATTCAAATTGGCAAGCACCCAGCCCTTATCAAAGGGAATAACAACCCATGAAATAAGCGAGAGCGTAAAAAGCATAATCGGTGCGAGCAAAAATACAACGCGATGCGCCTGTGAGGGGATAATTGTTTCCTTTGAAAACAGCTTAATACCATCGGCAATAGGTTGTAACAAGCCAAAAGGCCCGACAAGCATTGGCCCCTGACGGCGTTGCATTGCGCCCATAACCTTACGCTCGGCATAGGTAAGGTAAGCAACACAAATCAATACACCAACCGTTACGATCAATACATAAGCGACTGTTCTGACGATCCAAAAACTTTCCCAGAAATTTACAATTGCATCCATGCTCAGGCTGCTTCCTCTTTATTGTCTTTAATAAATTGTGCCATGTCGGGTTTAAAATAATTCGGCCCCTTCATAACTTTACCATCACTTTCGCGGCGAATAGGCTTTCCATCTTCACCCAACTTACTCATATTAGAGCGATGAACCTCGTTAAAGGCGGCATCTTTCACATCATGTAATCCAAAGGATAAAAACGCCCCGTCCAATACATATTGCAGATCAATCAACGCATCAAGTGTTTCCACCATATCGCCCTGCTCTAAGGCTTCTTTAAGCTCATCCAATTCTTCTGCTAATAAATTTATGCGCAAAAGATTGGTTTTTTCATCTGAGATATGGGGAGCATTTTCAACCGGAAGGCCATATGTTTCATGGAATTCCTGAACTTGTTGTAATGTTGTTTTTGTCATTCCGCGGCCTCTAATGTTTTATTCTGAGTTTTGGAAAAACGCGACACACATTGTTGCATCGTTTCAGATGCGCGGCAAATGGCATCATTCAGATAATAATTACGCACAGGATTCACAAACGCATCTTTTGATATTTTCCCCTTCACGGTGAATTTTTCCCATTTTGCAGGGGTTATTTCATCCATAGTTTTGAAGATTGGAAATTCCTTTTGAATACGCTTACGAAGCTCTGCCACGTTATTATACGGCAAAGGTACATCACAAATATGATCTGATAAAGCGCGTAAAATCGCCCAGTCTTCTTTGGCCTCACCCGGCGGCGTAACCGCGCGGCGTGCCATCTGCGGGCGGCCTTCTGTGTTCACATAAATACCATCTTTTTCCGTATAGGCAGCAGAAGGTAAAACCACATCTGCGCGCTGCGCTGCGTGGTCACCATGATGCCCTTGATACACAACAAAGGTTTTCCAACCGATATTAACGCGTGCATTAAATTCATCCGCGCCAAGCAAGAACAGAGCTTGGATATTGCCGTCTTTGCTGCCTGCAATAATATTGACGAAATCTTTCCCGCCTTTTTGTGGTAAGAAATCAATATCAAGGCCGCCAACACGCGAAGCCGCCTGATGCAGGACATTAAACCCGTTCCAATCATCGGCAATAACGCCAAGCTTCTCTGCCGCGTCATGCAACATGGCGTGAACCGCCAAGCCGTCTTCGCGTTGGAAAACACCTGATCCGATAATCATCATAGGCTTTTTCGCCTTAACCTTACCCGCGAATTCCTTGACCATTTTGGTCAGATCGTCGGGTTTGGTTCCCGCGTGAAAATATGGATATGTCAGGTCGACCTCTTCACCAATCAGGGAAACAGGTATTTTCTTCTCCATCCAGTTTTTGCGAATACGCGCATTAATCAAGGATGCTTCATGGCGCGGATTAACACCGACCAATAAAATAGCATCAGCCTCATCAATCCCTGCGATAGTTGAGTTAAACAAATATGATGCGCGATCATCCGTATGAAACAGGCCGCCATCTGTACGACAATCAATATTAGCACTGCCCAGAGATACCATAAGATCTTTCATCGCGGTCATGGCTTCGACATCAACAAGGTTACCCGCCAATGCGGCAATATTCTCACCTTTTATGCCTGAAAGCTTTGTTTTAATATGCGCGAACGCCTCCGCCCAATCGGCCTCACGAAGCTTGCCGGATTCCTCATCACGGATATAGGGGCGATCAATTCGTCCCTTTGCCAAACCGTCATAAGAATAACGGGCGCGGTCATCGATCCATTCCTCATTAATATCTTCATTCAGGCGCGGTAAAATACGCATCACTTCACGCCCGCGCGAATCAACACGAATATTACAGCCAAGCGCATCATGCACATCGATACTCTCTGTTTTCTTTAATTCCCAAGCGCGTGCCTTAAATTTATAAGGTTTTGAGGTCAACGCACCAACGGGGCAAATATCAACGAGATTACCTGAAAGCTCTGTCTCAACCAATTGGTCGATGAATGTGCCGATCTCTGCATCTTCACCACGGCCAAACTGCCCAAGAACAGGCGTGCCTGCAATTTCCTCGGCAAAGCGCACACAGCGTGTACAATTGATACAGCGCGTCATGATCGTGCCAACCAATGGCCCCAAATCTTTATCTTTAACGCTGCGCTTTTCCTCATGATAACGAGAGCGGTCAAAACCATAAGCCACGGCCTGATCCTGTAAATCACACTCACCGCCTTGGTCACAAATCGGACAATCAAGCGGGTGGTTGATTAAAAGCATCTCCATCACGCCTTTGCGCGCCTTTTTCACCATGGGTGATTCGGTTTTAACGACCATGCCCTCACCACATGCCATAGCGCAAGAGGCAACAGGCTTCGGCGGGCCGCCTTCAACTTCGACCAGACACATCCGGCAATTGGCAGGAACAGATAGTTTATCATGGTAGCAAAACCGCGGAATTTCCACGCCAAGTTGCTCTGCAGCCTGCAGAATACTTGTTCCTGGTTCAACGTCGATGGCCATGTCATTTATGGTTATTTTAGGCATATGCTTAATATTCCGCTTTAATCGGTAATTAGAGTATTGAAATTCTTATCAGACTTCTATTTAATCTGCGCGAACGCTAAGATCAACAGTTACTTGAAAATTATATGCATACACGAATAGAAATACTAGCCCATGAAGACGATGGTCGGGCAAAAAAGTTAGAAAAAACACTCCTTGATATGGATATTAAGGCCGGCGTCCGCGCGGTTGATGTCTATTCATCGGAGAGCAAAAGCGCGGCCAGCCCTGCTTTTGCTGATAGTTTAGCCAATCCGGTCACACAAAAAGTCAATAAGACGCCCGAAGATTTTAATTGGGCCTTAGAAATTGGTTTTTTACCGGGGGTGACAGATAATGTCGGACACACAACATCCGAGCTTTTAGCCCTGATTGCAGAAAATGACAATGAGGACACCACATGTTACTCATCTCGCCTGTTCCTTATTAAAGGAAATGCAGAGCGCGCAGATATAGAATCACTGGCGACAACGATTTCAAACAAACTTATTCAACGCATCTCTATTAAAAGTATTGATGAGTATAAAAAAGATGGCGGCATGGATGTCGTTATCCCTAAAGTATTACTTGAACATAGCGGCGCAACAGATTCTGTTGATTTAAATATTTCAGATGAGAGCCTTGAAAAAATCGGTAAAGTTGGTATTGCCAATGATGACGGATCATCACGCGGCCCCTTGGGCTTATCCCTGCATTATATGAAGGCCATTCAGGCGCATTTCGTAGAGCAAGGGCGCAACCCGACGGATATTGAGCTTGAAACATTAGCACAAACATGGTCAGAGCATTGCAAACATACTATCTTTGCATCGCCTATCGATGATATTGCGGGCGGTCTTTATAAGGACTATATCAAACGCGCAACGAAAGAAATCCGTGCGGCGCGCGGCGATGACGATATTTGCGTATCGGTATTTTCCGATAATGCGGGCGGGATTATCTTTGATGATAATTACTTGATCACAGATAAGGTCGAAACACATAACTCCCCTTCTGCGCTTGACCCGTTTGGCGGCGCTATTACGGGCATTGTTGGTGTGAACCGTGACTGTATCGGGTTTGGTCAGGGCGCAAAGCCTATCATTAACCGCTATGGTTTTTGCTTGGCGGATCCACGATTAAAACCTGATTATTACCGCGATTCAAAATGCACAGATTCCCTCCTCCCACCTGAAACTATTATGAATGGTGTAATTGCAGGGGTAGAAGCAGGTGGAAATTGCTCCGGCATTCCAACACCGCAAGGGTTTGTTTATTTTGATGATCGTTTCGCGGGTAAGCCTCTTGTCTTTGTTGGCACAATCGGTCTGATTCCCCGTAAAATTAATGGCAAAGACGGGCATGTTAAAAAAGCCAATCCGGGCGATAAAATCGTTGTGGCTGGTGGACGCGTGGGCGCGGATGGTATCCATGGTGCAACATTTTCATCTGTCGCATTGGATGAAGGCTCCCCCGCTACGGCTGTGCAAATTGGTGACCCGATTACGCAAAAGAAAATGTCTGATGCCATTATCAAGGAAATCCGTGACCTTGGATGGTATAGCGCCATTACCGATAACGGCGCAGGCGGTTTGTCGTCTTCCGTTGGTGAAATGGCCGAAAGTTCCGGTGGTTTCCATTTGGAGCTAGAAACAGTGCCGCTTAAATACCCCGGCCTGTCCCCGTGGGAAATTTGGATTTCAGAAAGCCAAGAGCGCATGACCATGTCTGTGCCACCTGAAAATACGGATAAGCTTATCGCTCTATTCAAAAAACGTGGTGTTGAGGCAACCGTGATCGGGACATATACCGATACAGGCCGCGCGCATATTACATGGAATGGCGAGACCATCATGGATTTGGAGATGGACTTCCTGCATGACGGAAATCCTGAAACCCCACTGACAACGACCTTCACCCGTGGCGGCGAGGCAGAACCAAATATTGATGAGCCCACAGATTATGCTAAAACCTTAACTGATATGATGGCGCGTCCGAATATCTGTTCCAAGGAATTCATATCAACACAATATGATCACAACGTGCAGGGTTCTGCGGTTTTAGGGCCTCTACAAGGCAAAGGCCGCGTATATGCCGAAACATCCGTTTGTCGTCCTGTGTTTGAATCCCCCAAAGGTGTTGTTCTTTCGCAAGGGCTTTTCCCACGCTATAGCGATATTGATACCGCGGCGATGGCGGCGGCAGGCGTTGATATGGCAGTGCGTAATGCGGTTGCGGCAGGCGTTGACTTCAATCAACTGGCCTTGCTCGATAATTTTTGTTGGTGTTCATCGGATGAGCCGGAGCGTTTAGGGCAGCTTAAACGCGCGGTCGAAACCATCTATAATATCGCCGTAAAATATGGAACGCCGTTTATTTCAGGCAAAGACTCCATGTTTAACGACTTTAAGGGATATGATGCAAAAGGTACGCCGATTAAGATTTCTGCGCCGCCGACTTTGCTTGTATCCTCGATCGGTGTTATTCCGCATGTGGAACGCTCTATCTCCCTCGCGCCTAAGGCGGCAGGTGATTTGGTTTATGTTCTGGGCGCAACAAAGGATGAGCTTGGCGCGTCTGAATATTACGATCAGCTTGGCCATTTGGGTAATAATGTCCCCGAAACAGATTCGCATCAAAACTTACGCCTATATCGTCTTTATGCCCGCGCAAGCCGTGATCGCTTGATCTCTTCTGCGCTTGCTGTTGGTTATGGCGGCCTTGGCGTGACCTTGGCGAAAAAGGCCATTGCTGGTGGTTTTGGCCTTGATATTGATCTGAGCGGCCTTGATTTACGCGCCGATAAAGCTCTGTTCTCTGAAAGTACAGGCCGTATCGTTGTTACCGTGGCCCCGCAAAACAAAAAGGCGTTTGAGAAAAACTTTAAAGGCTTCGAGGATTGCCACTATATCGGCTCCGTCGCCTATAGCGAAAACCTGTTCATCCGCGATGTGCTGAAAAGCAATATCACGGATTTAGAAGGCGCGTATAAAGCAACGTTGAAGGATTATTAGAGTATGAGCGCAAATGTAATTGTATTGGCCGG
>CAXBFT010000068.1:0-9375 GCA_963974945.1 uncultured Alphaproteobacteria bacterium | reverse complement strand
C
Source organism: uncultured Alphaproteobacteria bacterium (assembly GCA_963974945.1). Lineage (GTDB taxonomy): Bacteria > Pseudomonadota > Alphaproteobacteria > Micavibrionales > Micavibrionaceae > UBA1672. Next base: position 9,374 of record CAXBFT010000068.1, on the reverse strand, counting down.
TTCACCTTCGATTGTGCCTTTGAGGGCATCGAAGAGGGATATATTCATTTCATAGGGGCGCTCTAACCCGCCACCGACCGAGCGCATGGAAATCTCTCCGCCAAAGCTTCGGATAGTTTCGATCATTTCCTGCAAATCTTCATCCATCAGAATGCCTTGCGCGGGCAGCAAGCCAATGCCGTCATGTCCAGCCACAAAATTAAGGTAAGCGCAGGAATCTTGTGTAGGCGGCATGCCCATCATCCAACGTTTGAGGTAATATTCATTCCCCGTGAGCAGTGCTTGAATAAGCAAGGGGGGCAGTGAAAAATTGTAAATCAGATGCGCTTCGTTCTGATTGCCGAAATAGGATAGCGTTTGTTGCAGATGGATACAGGGCGTGCCAAGCTCCTTCCATAGATAGGCCACCGCATCAAGGCGGAAAATGCGCACGTTATTATCCAGATAATGTTTCATGATGCGGATAAATTCGAGCAAAACCGCGGTGTTTGAAAAATCAAAATCAACCTGATCTGCGCCGAACGTACACCAGACATGACGCTGACCCTCCTTTGTTTCGAAAGGGACAAGCAGCGGAGACGGGCGCGGGCGGATAACAATTGAGGTGTCGGTGTCTTTAGCGGCGGTATAGAAAAATTCGCTATATGGCTTTTCACCGTTGAGAAATTTTTTGAACCATTCGCTGCTCGCCGAGGCGTGGTTGATGACCAGATCAGACATCAGTTTAAAATTTGTGCCGATGCGCTTGATGTCTTTCCAATCGCCTAAATCTTCGCGTACCTCGTAATAATCCTCAACCGCGAAACCGTCGTCAGAGCTATATGGGAAAAAGGGCAGGATGTGAACGGCGCGAATGATGTCTTGTAAATGCTTCTCTAAAAAATCCTCCAGCGTTTTAAGCGGCGCTTCGCCCTTTTTAACGATGGTATCGCCATAGGTGATAAGCAGCATGCTTTCTTCTGACCACGTGTCAGTGCTAAGGGGTTTTCCATTGTTTAGGGGGCTTGAATCCGGCCAAATTATTTTTATGATTTCGTCGGCAATGGGCGTGTTGTCATTTTCAGGGTATATCGTATCAAGGTGTTTTTGGAGGCGGTGTTTTAGTGCAGAGTTACTCATTCATCATTCTCTTTATTGTGCTTGTAGACATATTCTAGAGGACCAATATTACACGATAATCATTCACATTTGTATGTGTCGGGCCGGTAATTATTAAATCATCCAGAGTTTTAAAGAAGCCGTAGGAATCGTTGTTCTTTAGAAAGTCATTCGGGTTGATATTATTTTTTTCTGCATGTTTTAGTGTATCGGGCGTGCAAATTGCGCCGCCATTATGCTCGCTGCCGTCTATACCATCTGTATCATAGGCCATGACATAGACGTTTTTTTGACCATTTAGCGTGATTGCAGCTTGCAAGGCGAATTGTGTGTTGGGGCCACCTTTTCCCTTGCCCGTTACCCTTACAGTGGTTTCCCCGCCGGAGATAATTGCCAGTGGGCGCTGGGGGATGGTGTTAATTAATTCTATCTGTTCTATTGCAGCCTCGTTTGTATCTCCGCTTATGGATGCACCAAGATTATGGACGTGGAATCCTTGCTCTTTCCAAAAGCTTTCAGCAGCCTCAAGGGATTTTTCAGGTGTGGCGATGAGTGTATAGGTTTTATTAGAAAAAATGGAGTAATGCTCTTTTGCCGTTTCGTTTTTTGGGTTGTTGAGGGCGGCTTCGATTGTGTAATCTGGGATTATGTCGTATTTTTTTAGAATATCCCAACAATCTTGCAATGTCGTTTCATCGGGAACTGTCGGCCCCGAGGCTATGACCGAGGGGATGTTTCCGTTTACATCAGATATAGAAAGGGTAATCATGGGGGTTGTTAGGGCTTCTAAGGCTAGGCCGCCGCCAAGGGCGCGATTAAGATGCTTTCGGAGTGTGTTGATTTCCGTTATATCCGCGCCAGAGAGTAATATATCCTTATTAAGATCCCTGACCGTTTCGAATTTAATTCCTTCGATTGGCGCGGTGAGTAGGGATGAGCCGCCACCTGATAAAAGGCAGATGATCAAATCATCATTCTTCGCAAGTTTAATTGTTTTGATGATTTCGTTAACGGCGTTCACGCATGCAGCATCGGGGATGGGGTGGGCAGCCTCTAATATTTTAATGCGTTTTGTTTTAACGGCGTGGCCATAACGCGTAACAACGACGCCTGATAATTCACCTTTATAATTTTCTTCGAAAACGCGCGCCATTTCTGCCGAGGCTTTTCCCGCACCGATAATAATGAGCTTGCCTGTCGGTGGTTTGGGGATATGATTTTTAAGGCAGGGATCGGGCATTGATACTTTTAAAACGGCATAGATGCTTTGTTGTAGGAGCTTTGTTATTTTATCTTTATTCATGATGGTGAGTTTAGCAGATTAATGGTGCAGTGTGACAGCCTAATAGTAAATTAATATCTGTCAGGTGGCTTTGGAGTATAGGGGGGATTAAGGTGGATGTTTTATTGTGGGCATTATTAAAAACTTAACATATACAGTTTACTATCCATTCATATTAATGTAATCTGCCTTATAGATGCTATATAGAATACTATAGCGCATACACATACTGGCTTGTTTTAAGGAGAAAAACAATGAACAGAAGTCATAAACTTCTACTACTCGCGTCACTTTCTTGTGCTATTGGATTCGGATTTAATTCTGCGAATGCAACTGATATCGATGTTACTGCAACAATGACGGCATCTGCTGCTGTTACCGTTGCGAATAACGCCAATCTTGATTTCGGTGGTATCGACTTTATTACCGCGCATAGTGGTACAGTTGAACTCGGCCCTGATGGTAATGCTGCACTTGGTGGTGCCAGTGCAAACTTAACACTTACTGGTGCAACAGCTGCGGGGCAACTTGCCGTGACATCTGTAACCGGTACAATTGAAGTGTCTTGCGATGCTACAGCTGTTATTGGTGATGGTACAAGAAACTTGACTATTACCGAAGTCGTGTGGGATACAACAACCGCAAACTATGGTGCTGCGACGAATACATGTGCCGGTCTTGGTACATCACCCGTTTCTATTGATACTGCTGTATCAAATAGCCCGACAATTTTTGTTGGTGCGGAGCTTACAATTACATCTAACCAGTTAAATGGTAGTAGTGGTTCCACAGCGTTTAATACATCAACAGGCGGTGGTAATCCTGTAACTTTCCGTTTTGTTTATCAGTAAGTTTTTACTGTGATAAAGAATTTGAGCTGCGGGGTTTTGTTCCGCAGCTTTTTTTTACGAAATCCGTTCGGGGTTTGAAATGTTTGGAATTAAAAAAAATATTGTTTTGGTGGTTGGTGGTTTGATTTTCATGACATCAGGCCATGGCTATGCGCAAACCATTAACACCATATCATCTCTTGATTTTGGGTCGTTTGACTTTGCGACGTCTTATAATGCGACCATTCAATTGGGCAGTAATGGCAATATAGCGATTATTGGAAGCGGAATTGTCTCTAATGGTGGGGAAGCCGCAGGGCAAATTAGGATTACCTTACCTGATACAGGTATTGTCGATGTGAAATGTGCTGTACAAGCCGTTTTATACGACGCAAGCGCAACAGATTTGACCATAGATAATATTGAGCTTTCCGTGAATATGGGCGTTGCTTTTGGCGCGGGGAATTCCTGTCAGGGGCTAGGTGGTGGGGATGGTGTTGCGGTGAGTATTGATATGGACGCATTGCCAGATCCAAATGTTTATATTGGCGGCGAAATTGTAATTAATACACCCATAACAGTGCCAAATGATCATACTTATTCTACTGTGGGCGCAGGCACGCCGATCATGTTGTCGGTTGTTGTTCAGTAATGTATATAGTATAGTATATAAAATGGCACGTTTTCAGTGCAAATTCTCAAGGTGTTTTTTATGATAAAATTGTTTCTAGGTTTTTTGGTCGCCATATGTTGTGTTGCGTCTTTTTCAACGGTGACAAGGGCAGAAACAGCATTGTTTTTCGCTCCAAGTCGTGTCGAATTATCGGGTGAAAAGCCGGTAGATGAAATTCGTGTAACGAATATGTCAAGCATTGCAAGATCCTATCGGATATTGCTTCAAGATATTGTTATGTCGGAAGATGGCGGTACCAACCGTGTTGACGGTTTTGAGTATTCAGCCAAAAGAATGTTGCGTTATGTGCCGCGTCAATTTGTATTGAAGCCGGGCGAGCGTCAAATTATTCGTATTATGGCACGCTATCCGGAAGGAACGCCGGATGGAGCATATCATGCACATTTGGAGTTTTTAGAAGATATTGGAAAACGTTCCGAGGTGAATGGGCTTGATGATGATGATGTCGAAGCGCGCGCCCGCATGATGGCACAAATTTCTTATTCGACGGCTGTACCGGTTGTTTTATCTAAGGGGCAACTTGAAACGGACATAGATATGGCCGATATTGTCTTGGGTAAAGATGTAAACGGTGTAAATGAATTGAATCTGACATTGCTACGCAGTGGAAATGGCCAAGGAAATGCCCTAATTGATGTTGATTATGTTGCCCCTGATGGTAGCGTAAAGAAGGCTGCATCACAGAGGTCCGTCGCTATCTATCGTGAAATAGATAAGCGTTATCATAAGTTTATTTTAGATTTACTCAATGAGGGGGAGTTAAAAGCAGGAGGGCATTTGGAAGTAAAGCTTTCTAATCGCGACCTTTCCGGCCAGCCCCCCATTAAGGCAATGTCAGTTTCTGTACCCTGAAAAGGGTACTTTTCTTTTGGTGTGAGTTCTTTGCGCCACTTAAAAAGCATGGATGTCCATGGAGGTAAAAAAACGCAGAGTTATATATAATATGGCTCTGGTGATTATTTTGGTTTCTTATTCGGTCTGCCTTCATGGGGTGGGGCGGGCTTTTGCATCCTTTGAACAGATTGAGCGCTCTGAAGATGAGCTGCTTATCTTTGAAACACATGTAAATGATAAAATCCGTAGCCTTGGGATGTTAGCGTTTTTACCGCAGGGTGATACAGTCATGCAAAGTCTATTGCCTATTTCCTCTGTTGCGCGGGCTTTGAGTTTTTCGATTAAGGCTGATCCTGCGCGCGGTGTTGTGCAAGGGTGGTTTTTTCGAGAGGATAATATCTTCCAGCTCGACCTTAATCAAAATACGGTCTTAATTGGTGGCAATGAGATACCCATCCCCGAGAACGGGGTGGAAGCTCATTATGATGATATTTATATTCAGGCTTCGTTGTTACAAGAGTGGTTTGGTGTGGACTTTCACCCCGACATATCAACATTGCGCCTTTATTTGAAATCGGACAAAACTTTGCCGTTTGAAGAAGAGGAAGAGCGTAAATTGCGCGCGGCCAATGCGCCGCAGCTTCAGTCAAAATCAAATAATGATTATGCTGCGGATATGCTTTTGCCCTATCAGTGGTGGACAAATCCAAGCGTCGTCTGGCAGCAAAACGTAAACGCCAGCAGCAATAAAGATAACCGAAATATTAATACAAGCTATTCTTTGCAATCGAGTTCTGATGCAATGAAATTCGGCTCAAAGTTTTTATTCAGTGGCAATGTTGATCGGGATAACGGGTTTGAAATTGATAATAGCAAACTCACCTTTGAGCGTAGAGATCCGGGCAATTCAATGCTGGGGGCGCTTAAGCCAGGAATAATTTCTGTAGGGGATGTGACATATCCGGATGTGCCATTAAGTATCGGGCAAAAACGTGGGCGCGGAGTTTCTGTTTCATCTGATTCTAACTTTAATGTTTCAAGGTCATACGGGGCAGAAAAATTTGATGTTGATGGGGATGCTCCCATTGGTTGGGATGCAGAGTTGTACCGCAATGGGTATTTCGTTGCCTTTCAAGAGGTTGGCTCTGACGGGCGTTATAATTTTGAAGGGACGGAGCTTATACGTGGGTATAACTTGATACAGGTTACACTTTACGGGCCAGAAGGTCAAAAACGAACAGAAACGCATCGTATTATAAGGGGGCAAGATATGCTCCATGAGGGGGAGGTTGATTATGAGTTTGCAGCAGGGCAGCCCGAAGCAGATTTTATTCCTCTTGCTGAAAATGCACGCACGAGTTCCGCTTTTGGCGGGAGTGGTCACGTAGCTTATGGCTTTAAAAAATACCTCACCATAGGGGGGAGTGTCTATAGCGGGGAAGATGTTTCAAGCGTGATTTCTTCACGCCAAACATCTGGCAGTGTATCGGCGGTTACGGCTATTGGTGGTGTTAAAATGCAGGCGCAAGCCATGCGCGCCAATGAAGGGCGCAGCGGTTATAGCTTTGACACAACAACACGCTTTTTAGGGATGAACATATCCGCAGAACACACAATATATAAAGGTTTTAATGCCGATGATAAGGATGTCTTGCAAACGACATCCCTTGATATAAACCGCAATCTTGGCAGGATTTCGACTAATTTTCATGCAGAAAAAAATTCATATCAGCGCAAGGATGATGAAATTACCTTGGAGGGGAGTGTTTCAACGCGAATTTCACGGCTGCAATTAAATAATAAGTTGTTGCGTACTTTCTCTGACAATAAGGCGCAAGAGGCGTTTAACGGAGAGTTATCAGCACTAACAAATGTTTCTTCTTGGCGGCTTCGCACGAATTTGAGTTATGATTTAAAAGGCGGGGTGCAGGATCATTTGCAAGATTTGAACTTTTCTGCTTATCGTGATTTCGGGCGCGATACGACCATCCGCCTCAATGGAACATATAATTTTACCACAGATGTTTCATCAACAGATATGCGCTATACGCGTGAATTTGATCGTTATGCTCTCGATTTTAATGTGGGCGGAACAACGCAAAATGCATATTTTGGCGGTATAACTTTCCGTGCTGCATTTCAACCGGATCATACTGGAAAATACCATATGGTGAGTGCGCGTGACGGTGGGCTAGGCTCCGTTGGCTTGCGGGCTTTTGTGGATGGTGATGCGAATGGTGTTTATGATGAGGGGGAGCGTTTGCTCAGTGGTATATCGTTTCGCTCTAATCGTGGGGTGCTTGATGATAAGACGGGTGAAGATGGTACCGTATTCATCAACGGACTCTCCGAAGGCTCGACTGTTTTTTCACTTGATAAGACCACTTTACCAAGTATTTATCTAAAACCCGCCAATGAATCATTGGAGATTATCCCCCGAAGCGGGGCAACAACTACGATTGATGTTGCCTTTGAGCAATTGGGGGAAGTCGATGGTTTTGTGACATTTGCAGGGGCAGATGGCAAGGCGGCAACGGGGGTTGAACTGGTATTGTATAGAGATGGCAGCGATGAGGAAATATCAAATACTGTCAGTGAATATGACGGGTATTACATCTTTTCTGCGCTGCCTTTGGGGCGTTACCGCGTGGAGGCTGTGCCGCTTTGGGGGGGCGATGGAGAGGATGTGACGGTGTCTATTGATGTTGATATGACAGGTGAAAACCCAATTATAACCGATCGAAATATAGAGGTTCCCGCGCCAATGCAAATGGCCCTATCATTAGGAGTGATCGAAGCATCCTCCGGCGTTGAGGGGGAAGGCGAACAATCATCTCTACCCCAGATCGGTTTACAGCCACAGGAGCCGGCAGAGGTTTTGGAAGATGGTGTATTTATTCATCTCGGTTCACTCTCTACTTTGCGTGCGGCAGAGGAGGAGCAGGCGCATTTATGGACAAAATTTGCAGATATGATTGGTGAGCTGATGCCGCATATTTATGAAGTGAATGTTGATGGCCATATGTATTATCGCGTTATGGGCGCGGTGAGATCAAAGGCAATGGCTGTGCATCTTTGTGATAAGCTGTTGGAAGGTCATATTGCCGGCGGCTGTGTTGTTTTAAAAATATAGGCTGCTTTAGTCTTGATGATCTTTTTTGATATGCATCATCCAGATAATAGCCATGAATATGCCCTTGGCGCGCGGTAGAATCAGCACGCTCAATATGAGGATAAACAGGATCGGCAGGCCAATTTCAATCGCAGTATTATCCAACCCCATATCTAAAATCCAAAATACAAACGGCATGGATAAATGCCCCGCAATAAGAATTGTTACCCAAGCAGGGCCATCATCGGCTCGTAAATCCGCAAAGTCCAAGCCACATTCACTGCATTTTTCTTGTGCGGTTAAGTATCCACGCAAAACATCTCCCTTGCCGCATGATGGGCATTTAAGGTGGAAGCCACGTTTAAGTGTGGTGGACTTATCGCTCGGATCACTCATTATTTTACCTCTAAAGCTATGGTAAAGCTTAAGGTTTTACAGGTACTTCGCGTGTAATAACAACAGGCATTTTAGCCGGTACATATGTTGGAGGAAGTTCCGGCATTGTGGCGGTGCTGCCGTAGCAACGTACAGGAAGCTTCAGAAGCTCAGGCCATTTTTCAACCCATCCCGCATCATAGCTCGCCTCTTGTACCAACATAGTCTGGACGCAGTTGCTTGGCGGTATAGCTTGAAGGTAACCATGTAAAACAGATGGAGGAACAATGAAATCTTGTCCGCCGATAAAGTGGTATTGCGGCATGTTTACAAGATTGATGGCCTCATCCACGGGATTACGTGAATCCGTAAGGGGGGCATCGCCCTGATGCACGGTCATTGCATCATGGTCTAAGATTCCTGAAACACTGCGCAGGGATAAAATGTCACTACGATCTGCAGCTAAAAGAGCAGCAATATTTGCACCACCTGAATAACCAATTAGGTTAAAGCCATGAAGGCCATAGCGCGCAGAAATATCATCAAGTGCAATCTTATAGGCGCTAATAACTTCATCAGAGTAGCGGGACTCTGTCCAGTATTTTGACGCGCACTCTTTGCCGGTGGTCGCCTGTATATTGACATGGGCGTGCGATATAGATCACGTTTTCCGCATTGTCTTTTGATGCAAGGTGCAGAGCCACGGGATTTTTCGGTGTTGGGTTTTCTGACCATTCACTCGGTGATGTGTATTCCGCGCCATCGCCTTCAATATAGATATTGGCAACGCCGCCACGATCATGAATACGTTCATAACTGCGTAGGATAAAGGGGGATGCGCTGATGTCGCGTTTTAACATCCATGCCGGTGCGGCAATGCGTTGCGCCGTTTCCGCCCGCATATAGGGCAGTGTCGTGGCGATACAGCCACTAAGAGCCAGAACGGTAACAATGCCGAATTTAATGGAAAGAGAATCAATAAATCTATTTGTTTTCATGCGCTTAAGAACCAGTATGGAGTAAAAATATAACGTTACATTTAAACGCTATCACTTCTGCCGCTGCTTATCACTATGCCGTGATAAGTTTTTCAATTCTTTCCACTATATTATTTCAAGCTCAATAGGTGTGTGGTCAGATGGTTTATCC
>CAXBFT010000067.1:0-9459 GCA_963974945.1 uncultured Alphaproteobacteria bacterium | reverse complement strand
CGCGCCCAGAGGGTGTTCTGCTGCTTAGTGATGTTAAGTTGATAAGTGAGCCTGTGATTAAAAATGCCTCTGCTAAGGTTTGGGATATTGGTGATGGTGTTCTTTGTTTTGAGCATTGTTCTAAAATGAATACTTTTGATGAGGAGATATTTAATCTTCTTGAGGAGGTCAAAAAGCTTATATCCAAATCAGATGAGTATAAGGCACTTGTTATTTATAATGAGGCGTCGCATTTCTCTGCGGGAGCGAATTTAGGTTTGGCGATCTTTATGATTAATATCGCGATGTGGCCGCAGGTTGAAAACTTTGTTGCACGAGGGCAAAAGGTATTCATGGATCTGAAGTTTTCTGATTTCCCCGTGATTAGCGCGCCAAGTGGTATGGCTTTGGGCGGTGGTTGTGAGATTTTGCTCTGCGCTGATGCAATTCAGGCACATGCGGAGACCTATACGGGCCTGGTTGAGGTCGGTGTTGGCCTGTTGCCCGGTTGGGGGGGCTGTAAGGAGATGATCTTACGTTTTCAAGAGCGTGAGCAAGCCAAATATGCCAAAGATCTGGGCGCTATAGGCGCTAAATCAATGTGGATGTCGCCCGATACAACGCCTGTTGGTGCTGTGCGTAAGGCATTTGAAACGATTGGTATGGCCACGGTTTCAAAATCGGCGTTTGAGGCCGTTGATATTGGTTATATGCGTCACAGTGATGGCATTACAATGAACCGTGATCGTTTGCTGTATGATGCAAAAAAGCGCGCGCTTGAGCTTGCACAAGATTATACGCCGCGTGAAAAGCGCACAGATATTCATCTGGGCGGAGATGGCGCAAAAATGGCATTGGATATGGCGGTGGCGGATATGCGCAAATCAGGTTTGGCTACGCCTTATGATGTTGTTGTTTCTGATCATTTGGCCACTGTTTTATCCGGCGGCGATGCAGATTATACCGAAGCTTTAAGTGAAGATGATATATTAAAGCTGGAACTGCGCGAATTTATGAAATTGTTGCATAATGAGGGGACGTTGGAGCGTATTGAAAGTATGTTGACAACGGGCAAACCTCTTAGAAATTAGCGGGCTTATGATGTCATTTAATTTTGTGGTACTTTTACCTTTTATTGCCGCAATGTTCTATGGGTTGGGGTATGTGTTGCTTGAAAAAGTGATGGGCGTAAATATAAATCCGGCAACATTTCTGACAATTAATACGTTTAGTGGCCTTATTATCATTGCATGCTTGATCTTATTTGGTGGGCAGAGAGTTGAGCTTTTACCTGCTACGCATAATATTCCTGTGATGGTTATGCTTTTTGTTGCGGCTGCAGCGCCCTCTTTGGGATGGGTTTTTACCGTCTATTCTATCAGGCATTCTTCGGCACTTTATACGGCGCTTGCGGAAACGTCTTATCCTTTATTCACTGTGGCTTTTGGCTTTTTTATTTTTGGAATTAAAAAGCTTGATCTGATTACTTTCGGCGGTGGTCTGTTGGTTTTGATCGGTGCGGCGATTATGATTTACGGCCAAAGTGCTGGGCAAAGCAATGAGTGAATATATCGACATTTATTGTGAACGCATCGCCCCCGGTTTATTTGCAGAGCCGTTAAATGCGATTAGTAATTTATCATTTTTTGTTGCGGCGTTTTTTGCTTATAGATTGGCACACAAGTATTCTGTGCTTGATTGGCGTTCGGGGATATTGATTTTTTTGCTTTGCTTAATTGGAACTGGCAGCAGTTTATTCCATAGTTTTGCAACTAAGGCGACAATGGTGATGGATGTTGTCCCTATCCTTTTGTATCAAATGGCCTTTATTGGAATTTATACGCGCCGTATTATGGCGTTGTCTTGGGCAAAGACGCTTATGCTGTTTGTACTGTTTTTGATTTCAAGCGCATTGGCAGACCGTATACCATCATCTGTTATGAATGGCTCACTTTCTTATGCGCCAGCATTTGTATTCCTGCTTGGTTTTGGAATATGGCACCATATGCATAAAGAAAGAGAAGGGTGGGTTCTAATCATTGCTGCAGCATTCTTTGCGCTTTCATTGACTTTTCGCTCCATTGATATGGCCTTATGCCCGCATATTTCAATCGGTACGCATTATCTGTGGCATATGCTAAACGGTATTGTTTTGTACCTTACTGCACGAAGTTATATAAAAGCGATAAAACCAATGTTTTAGTAAGGTTTTTTTGTTACAATACTCAAATGATTTTAGAGCAAGGAGTGAGCTATGCCCGTCTATACCCCGCCGATTAAAGATATTCAATTCATCCTACGTGATGTTTTAAACGTAGAGAGCTTGTCAGAGCTTCCCGGATATGAGGACTTCTCTGGTGAATTGGCGGATCAAATCCTTGAAGAGGGCGGAAAAATATGTGAGGAGGTTTTCTTTCCCTTGAACCATAGTGGCGATATGGAGGGGTGCACCCTTGAAAATGCTGAGGTTACAACGCCATCCGGTTTTAAGGAAGCTTATCAGACTTTTGCCGAAAATGGCTGGTGTGGGCTTGCTTGTGATCCTGAATATGGTGGTATGGGGATGCCGATTACGGTGAATACAGCGATGAAGGAGATGATTTGCTCGGCCAATATGTCGCTTGGCATGTATCCTGGGTTATCCTATGGCGCATATGAAGCCTTGCATAAATTCGGCACGGATGAGCTTAAGGATATTTATCTGCCTAAATTGGTGGAAGGCGTCTGGTCGGGTACAATGTGCCTGACAGAGCCACATTGCGGCACAGATTTGGGATTGATCAAGACCAAAGCTGATCCGCTTGCGGATGGTAGTTATGCCATTACGGGAACAAAAATCTTTATTTCCGCGGGGGAGCATGACCTGACCGAAAATATTGTGCATTTAGTTCTCGCTAAGTTACCTGATGCGCCTGAAGGGGTGAAGGGGATTTCCCTGTTTATCGTTCCTAAATTCTTTCCCGAAGGTGATGGTGTTGGTGCGCGCAATACGGTTGTGTGTGGTTCGCTTGAGCATAAAATGGGTATTAAGGGCAATGCCACCGCTTTGCTTAATTTTGATGAGGCCAAAGGTTGGTTAGTGGGAGAGCCGCATAAGGGGCTTCGTGCGATGTTTGCTATGATGAATGATGCGCGCCTTGGGGTGGCGATGCAGGGCCTTGGTATTGCCGAGGTTGCATATCAAAATGCAGTTTTCTACGCGAAGGATCGCTTGCAAATGCGTTCTCTTACGCGCACTAAGGCACCTGATAAGGTTGCTGACCCTATTATTGTGCATCCTGATGTTCGCCGTATGTTGTTGACCGGTAAGGCTTTTACCGAGGGTGCTCGCGCTCTGAGCTATTGGATTGGAATGGAGAGCGATATAGCCATTAAACATGCCGATGGGAAAACACGCGAACGAGCCGAGGATTTAGTTGCGCTGATGACACCGATCTTAAAGGCGTATCAAACTGATATGGGTTCAGGTTTATGGCGGGCATGGTTATATCCATGAATGGGGTGTGGAGCAATATGTGCGTGATGCCCGTATTGCGCAAATTTATGAAGGCACTAACGGTATCCAGGCGCTTGATTTGGTTGGGCGTAAAATGCCAAAAAGCTTTGGTCGATTGCTGCGCCGCTTTTTCCATCCTGTGCAAGAGTTTATAGAGGAAAATCAGGTGAATCAAGGTATGCAAGATTTTATCTTCCCATTGGCCAAAGCATTTATGAAGCTGCAGCAATCAACGGCTATGGTCGCACAAAAGGGCATGAAAAATCCTGATGAAGCAGGCGCGGCAAGCGTTGATTATTTACGCCAGTTTTCCTTGGTTGCCATGGCCTATATGTGGTGCCGTATGGTAAAAATTGCGCAACAAAAACTTGCAGACGGCAGTGATGATAAAGAATTTTATGAAGCGAAAATCATTACGGCTCAATACTTTATGGCGCGTATGTTGCCTGAGGCTGATGCCCGATTTAAAATGGTTCTCGCCGGTGCGCCCAGTATTATGGCTTTGAAAGAGGCGCAGTTCTAATGAACGCCATTTAAGAAAAAGAAAAAAGGCCGGGGGGATACCGGCCTTTATTACGCAGTAAAAGTAGAGTAAACGCAGTAATTATAATACGCAGCATTTACGCAGAAATTAAAGTGTTACACAGTTACTTAACTCTAGTGGTACGCAGTAAAACTTTATCTATTGGCCGTTAAGGCGCGCTTCGAGTAATCTGATGCGCTCTTCATATTGGCGTTGTTGTCTTGTAAGCTCACCTTTTGTATTTTCAAGGTCTGATTCAAGTGAGGCCAGTTTAGAAATTTGTTGTTGATTGGTCAGTTGCGGATCAAAAAGCATGCGCTCTAATTCAGATTTTTCTTTTTGGCACATGACTTTTGATGTTTGGAGCTGTCTGCCCAAGCGCATAATCTGGCGCTCTGACTCATTATACTTCATTGTTGCAAGCTCAAGGTTCCAGTTATTTGATGAAACAGACAGTTTTTCGTCGGCTGAATCTTTTAGCGTGTCTTTAAGTTCATTATTTAACTGATTATTTTCGCTTGATAGTGAATAAACGCGCTCTTCCAGCTCAGATATTTTGTTGCGCATCTGAACGAATTCATCGTCTTGTATGCCCGATGCGGGTTCAATTTTTTGTGCGGCAATTTCTGCGTTTTCATCGTCTTGCATTTTGGCGAGATCGGCAATAATAGGCTCTTCATTTTTGCTAACTGTATACTCAATATCCGGTGTGCGATAGCTCTCACTCACGACATTATGTTTTGGTTTAGTCGAGGTTTCTGCTGCAGCTTGTTCGCTTGCCATAGGTGCAGCATCAGGTGCGGATGCTTCTGGCTCTATTGCTCTTGCTTTTGTTTCTTGGGGCTGTTCCGGCTTGTATTCCGCGCTTTCTTGCTTTAATTTTTCAGCTAAAACTTCAGTATAGCGCGGGGTATCTTTTGCTTCCGGGCGCAGATTTTGTTGTGGAATATCTGCTACTTTTTGTACTTGGACGCTGCTCTCTGTGATGGGGGGAGGCATAGCGCGGTTATCTTCTTGTGCTTTTGCTGTGATGCTTTCCAATGTATCATCTTCAATGGCGGCCATATGATCTTTTTGTGCACTATTAAGGCCTATGCATTCATTATAGTCTGGCATTGCAGCGTCAAGACCTGTTAAATAAATACGGAAGGCATTGTCGCGAATAGTCACATCCAAGACGCTTGCATTTTGGAGCGCTTTTGAAAAACTGTTATGGGCGCGCATATCGCTCACCAACAAACTTTTCTTAAATGCTTTTGTAGGAATTATTTCTGTTGCGATACCGGGAACGCTATATTGCACTTCGTATTTCATGCTTTCTTTAAATGCATCTTGACGAAAATCAATATTCAAATTGCTGAAACCTTGTGTATTACCTGCAAGCTGAACAATATAGCCGTTATTTAGTTGGTTGCTTAATGTGCAGGTCTCAAGCCCTTTGGGAGTAGAGGTTTCAACATGTTCTACCGTCCATTTTAATTTGGGATAGAAATAAAGCTCGGGGTCTTTTGCATCTGTTATATTTGATGATAGGCATGTTGTCGCAAGACAAATGGCAATCGAATATGATGCAAAACGCTTTTTTATCATAACAAAACCTTAAAATACTAAATCTATAAAAACTGGCAGAAATGCCAAAAATGAAGTGATTCGAAACTCACATGCATATACTCGCAGCTTTTGAAACATACAAATAGCTTTTCTATGTTTTTTTGTGCTTATTTCTGTGGAAAAATGTGTATACTATGTGCATGACATTAGATGAACTTGAAACTAAAATTGGTGCGAAACTGGCTTATGCCCCTGAAATTGGGGCGAAAATTAAGCTTGATTTTGGTGATGATGGTATTTTATTTGTGGATGGTACGGTTTCGCCGCCGCAAGTTAATCGTGAGGACGGAGAGGCGGATACGACTTTTATCTGCTCTTTAGATTTGTTGCGTAAGATCATTGATGGTACGCAAGACCCGACAATGGCCTTTATGATGGGGAAATTGAAGGTTCAGGGCTCTATGGGTTACGCCCTGAAACTTAGTTCTTTATTAGAAGATTAATATCTTCTTCTTCTAGAATTTATAATTTAATCCTACGGCCATAATCCCTACATATCCATCTGTATTGGCACGTACTGTTGCAGGCGCAGCGGTGACATTTCTGGTCACATTGATGGTTTCTTTTGCTACATCAATATAGGTTGCGGCAAAATCTAAGGACATTTTATCATTGATTGTATAGGTTGTGCCTGCGGCAAACCAATGTCTGTCACCATCCGGGGTGCGTGATGTACGATATTCGTTTGTTGTTGGTGTCTCATCAAATTGATAGCCTGCACGGAATGTCCACTTTTCGTCCATTTTGTATTCACCGCCTACGGCAAAGGCCCAAGTGGATTGGTAGTTTTGTTCGGTGCGTGAAAGCTGTGTGTTGGCTGCGCTAACGGCTGATATATTATCAAAGCTATTCCATCCAAACCATGTTGCACCCGCCTGAACAGACCATTTGTCATTGATGCGTTGATTAATTCCGATTTGAGCAATATTGGGCAGGTCAAGCTCTGCAGTTGCTGCAAAAACACCTGTTGGCGCGGTCAAGAACCCTTCCAGATCATGGTCAACATTAGAGCGATAATGTGCACCAATCAATGTTCCTTCAATCGGTTCATATAACAGGCCGACATTCCAGCCAAAGCTTTGGTCGTCGCCCTTTAATTGTGCGACCGTATCGCCAGTACCAACATTAATCATATTTTCAAGAGTTGCATCTGCATGTTGATAGCTAATACCACCTCCGATAGAAAGGGCATTATTTACCTTATACGCAAAACTAGGTGTGACCTCGATCGTTTTAAGGTGCGTTTTTGTTGAATCATAACGCCCAAACCATTCTTGCCCATAATCGCTGCCTAATCCGAAGGGAGCGGATACGACAAGGCCGAGCCATAATGTGTCTTCAATGGCCTCATGGGAAATGCTTCCGTTTGGAATCGGTGTCGGGTCATAAGGGTTTCCGCCATCACCGCCAGTTGCTCCGGCTAAGGGGATTATGGAACCATTATTTGTCATGTCGGAGCTTGGTGCAATAACATGTACACCGATATTGGCATTAGTCCCCTTCAAATGGGTCATGCCCGCGGGGTTGAAGTAGACGATGCTCGAATCTCTTGGTGTTGCAACCTGTCCTGCAAAGGCGTTTCCCAGACCGGAGACGGATTGTTCTTGAATATAGAATCCCGCCGCTTGTGTTGAGGTTGAATATAAAGATAGAGACAGGATAGATGTGCCTGCCAGCGCAATCGTTTTGATCGTTTTCATGGTTACGTTCCCTCTGGAGTGGTCATTAAATTATTTTATAAATTTGACTGTTTACGCAGAAATGCAGTGAATTAATTTATCGGCATTCACTCCTTGGGGGGATTATAACAAAAAGAACGCCCTATGCGAAATGAAAGCTGTGCTGCGAAGCACAAACCCACATTTGTATGTGGCTCCCTCTCTATTTTACCGCAGCTTTTACATCAGCAGCAATTTTTTCAGCCGTATCTTTTGACGGAAACAAAGAGATGAGGTTATTTTCGGGGGTCATGAAATAAAGGAAAGAGGAATGGTCGACCATGTAGCCTTCCATCATTTCATTTTCGACCTTGCTGGAATAGACGCGGAATGTTTGTTTAACTGCCTCAATTTGTTCTGATGACCCAGTAAGCCCAACCAGTTTTGGGTGGAATTGTGCAACATAGGCTTTCAAAACTTCGGGTGTATCGCGTTCAGGGTCAACGCTAATGAATATTGGCGTTATTTTAGGGGATATTTCGGGGCCAAGTTCTTCCATAATAAGGGATATTTTTTGCAATTCTGTCGGGCATACTGCGGGGCAGAAGCTGAAACCAAAGAAGACAAGCTTGTATTGATCTGCATAATCAGCGTTTGTGACCGTGGATCCGTCCTGATTAATCAACTCAAAATCACCGCCAATGCCAGTGTTTTGAACAGTCGCGTCCGTATCATCGCTTTGTACAGTATCTGTTAGGTCAGTGCTTCGTCCGATCTTTGCCGTGTTAGAAGAAATAGCCACAACGCCGCTTTCAAGCTCTTGTTGTGATTGATAATATAAAATCGCATTGCCAATCCCTAATCCGATACAAAGAAGGATAGCCATTCTGATCAAGCGTTTTTTCATTTCAATATGCTTTCTGTCTGTCGTTTTTATTTTCCTGCAGCCTGTTATAAATACTATCTATGCGCTTGACAATTCTTTTCAATATGCAAAGCTGCGCTCATATTAAATATTAACCTTAGGGGTGCTTTTGCATGTGCAAAAGCTGAGAGAATACCCTTTGAACCTGTTGGCTAATACCAACGCAGGGAAAGGAAGCATTTTATGCCTCATCTGATAGTGGAATACTCCAAAAATATCGGCGATATTGTTGAAATCGCCAATCTGATTATTGATATGCATAATACATTGGCCGATCAGGGCATTGATAAAAGTCGCATTAAAACCCGCGCCATTGCGTGTAACTATGTTTGCATCGGCGATCACGGTTCGCACGGGCATATGATCCATGCGCGGCTTTTGCTATTAGAAGGGCGTGATGTCGCGACTAAGAAGAAATATGGCGATGCGCTTCACGCGAAGATGCATGAATATGTCGATGGCGTGGTGCAGCATTGCTCAACCACCCTCGAAATCCGCGATATGGATAAAGACACCTATTATATGTAAGAAAGGATAGAGCATCATGGCTCCCAAAGATCAACCAAACACCACGGGCGTTTGCCCATCAACAACGCACGTAACCCAAGGCGCGCTGCCTGCGTCTAAAAAAGTCTATGTCGGTGATTTAAAAGTCCCCATGCGTGAGATCAGCCTAACCAATGGCAAAAGCCTCACCGTTTATGACACATCGGGGCCATATACTGATGAGAACGCAAATCTTGACATCATGCGCGGCCTGCCCAAAACCCGCCTTCAATGGGTGCTTGATCGCGAAGACGTTGAATATGTAGAGGGACGCGCGGTTAAGCCAATGGATAACGGCTATAAAAACGAAGCGCAGCTTAAAAATCGCAAGGTAAACCACGAAAAATTCCCCGCCAGCCCCGAAAAGCCGCTTAAGGCCAAAGCGGGCGGCAACGTGACGCAAATTCACTACGCACGCAAAGGCATTATCACGCCCGAAATGGAATATATCGCCATTCGCGAAAACCAACGCAGAACCGAGGCACATGCCAAGGCCGCCCAAGGCGATAGCGGTTTCGGCACGGCAAAGGCATTCGGCGCGAATATGCTGCCCCTTATCACCCCTGAATTTGTGCGCAAAGAGGTCGCCGAAGGCCGCGCAATCATCCCCGCCAACATCAACCACCCCGAAGTTGAGCCAATGATCATCGGGCGTAACTTCCTCGTGAAGATCAACGCGAATATCGGTAACTCCGCCGTGACATCAAGTATCGGCGAAGAA
>CAXBFT010000066.1:0-9477 GCA_963974945.1 uncultured Alphaproteobacteria bacterium | reverse complement strand
CGCTATTCATGGCGCGTTGTACCGTTGATTTTGACTTTCCAGTCAGCACTGCTGCTCGTTGCGCACCTACTTTTGCCATGATAATCCTCGCTCGTTCCTTGAAAAATATTCCTATATTCTGGGTAGCATACGATATGTAGCGGGTTCAAGTACCATTCTTATGCTTTGTCGAGCTATCCACAACTTCTGTCAAGTGTTTGAAGTTGTGGGTGATTATGCTGTTTTGAATTATGAAACGGTCTAGGCTGCATCTTCTTGTAATCGTTCAAATAACAGGCGGGATAATTGATTCCATTGTGTATTCATCTTCTCATCAACAGAGAAAAGATGCGCATAGATGAATGGAAGCCAACCATTACGTCTCCATTCAAGGAATGTCGAATCATCAAGCTCTGCCAGTTTTTTCTCATCAATGACGCGGAAGCCTGAGAAACTGATTCGGCGATTTCCTGGGGCATTGATTTGTGCTTGGCGCTCGACCAATATGCCGCTTTTCGCGATGGCTTTGCCGAATTGCGCCGTTTGTTGTGCGGCCGCATGATATGATTTGCAGAAATTCAAGGCATCTTCTGAAAGCTTTGATGCTTTGTTCTCGTCGTTAAAAAAGCTGTTTTCGTTAGATTTTTCAACGGTGTCTGGCGTGTTGTCGATGCACAATGTCAGTTGATCGCTATTTGGTAGTTCAGAGAAAATAAAGGGGTAGCGTCTGATGTAAGAGGGGATATATGTGTTGGATAGCCAATGCCCTGCTTCATTTACAAACAGATTTTCATTGTCACGCAGGCCAAGTATTGCAACGGGGTTCGCGTTCTCATCGGGGCTGAAGGCGATAGGGTAGTGATGGCATATTTGTGGCATCTCTATCATATTAACGGGAACGGCGTTCGCTTCCTTTGCGAAGTTGAAGCCAAAATTCTTTTTAAGTGATAACTCTTTATGCTTGGTAGCATCCAGCGGCGTTGGTTGTTTGTAGAAAAGTGGGAGTTGTGCCTGTGTTGGGGCCGCACCATTTATTTGATCTTGTGTCATTTTAAATCCTTAAAACTGCCGTTACCGTGTTTGTATCTTATTTTATATCAATGAATGATATGCGTTATTTTATATGGGGATCATAGGAAAAATATTATGGCTTGCCAATGATTTTTAAGATGATTTTATTGTTTCTATAGAAATTCTAAGGTGTTTTCTATTAAGGAAGGTTTAAAAAATATTTTCTTTGCTTTCCTCTGTGGTTTAAATCGTCTAGATTTTGCTGGAAATATCATTGAATATACAAGAAGGTTGATCTCAATGCGCATTGGAATGGTCGGTACAGGTTATGTGGGGTTGGTGTCTGGTGTCTGTTTTGCAGAGTTTGGGCATACGGTAATTTGTGTCGATAAAGATGCAAGTAAAGTTGAGCGTTTAAAAAATGGTGAAGTGCCGATTTTTGAACCCGGGCTTGATGCCTTGTTAAAACGTCAAATCGATTCGGGGCGTATTGAATTTACAACTGATATTGAAAAGGCTGTTAAGGGCTGTGATGCGGTGTTTATTGCTGTGGGGACGCCATCGCGCCGTTATTGCCGTGATGCTGATTTATCTTATGTGTATGGCGCAGCGCGTGAAATTGCGCAAAATCTTGATGGCTATACTGTCGTTGTGAATAAGTCGACAGTGCCGGTGGGGACCGGGCGTGAGGTTGAGGATATTATCCGCGCCGAAAACCCTGATGCTGATTTTGATGTCGCTTCGAATCCTGAGTTTTTACGTGAAGGGGCGGCGATTGATGATTTTATGCGTCCTGATCGCGTTGTTGTCGGTACATCGTCAGAGCGCGCGCAGGAGGTTATGCGCGCAGTTTATCGCCCGCTTTTTATTAATGAAACCCCAATTTTATTTACCAAGCGTGAAACTGCAGAAGTTATTAAATATGCGGGGAATGCGTTCTTGGCGACGAAGATTACATTTATTAATGAGATTGCAGATCTATGTGAGCAAGTTGGCGCAGATGTGCAACAAGTGGCAAAAGGCATTGGCCTTGATGGTCGTATTGGCAGAAAATTCTTGCATGCCGGCCCGGGCTATGGTGGGTCCTGTTTTCCTAAGGATACATTGGCGCTGACGCGGGCGGGGCAAAAGTACGGCGCACCGCAGCGCATTGTTGAGGCTGTTGTTTCGGTAAATGAAGACCGTAAATCGCGCATGGCGGATAAGATTATTTCGGCAGCAAATGGTGATGTGCGTGGTAAAACGATTGGAGTGCTTGGTGTGGCGTTTAAGCCAAATACAGATGATATGCGCGATGCGCCGGCATTGACCATTATTCCTGTGTTGCAACAGGCGGGGGCAAAGATTGTGGCCTATGACCCTGAGGCTATGGCGACGGCGAAGCCATTGATGGATGGCGTGGCGTGGGGCAATGATGCATATTCCGCAGCAAAAGGGGCAGATATTCTTGTTATCTTGACGGAGTGGAATGAGTTCCGCGCCCTTGATCTAAAACGTATTCGTGATGATATGGCGGGGAGAATTATTGTTGATTTACGCAATGTTTATAAACCGGAAGACATGCGAACCCTGGGCGTTGATTATATCTCTATCGGGCGTGAAGCTGTTTATGCCGATGCATCTGACAATGTTTTGAAGGCATCTGCGTAGGTGTGTAAACGGTTGCGATAACGTTTATTAGATCTGCCGATCATGTGTGGTGGGTTTCTTTGATATTCTTAAATTTACTACAAAACTATGTGACTATACGTCTTATTTTTCTTTTTTATGGTTCCTGTACCATGTGCTGCACATACTTATGAAGATGCAGAGAAAAAATAGTAATCCTAAAAAAACTAAACGTCAGTCTAAATCACTGCTAGTCTTGTATTCTTCTACGTCCCCAAAATCCCAAACTTATTATCGATTACCGATCAAACGGGATTGATTTTTATATCACGCAGCCTGTAGAGTATACGGAGCAGCAAGCGGCACGGGGCGGTTTGACTTTGGCCAAGGAATAAATATTCGATTATGTCTTCTAAATTACTTACGCATCGCGCGGCACTCACCAATATGGTGCGCCGCATCGCCGTTGAAGCCGGTGAGCTTATTTTGGAATATTTCGATGGTATTAAGGATATGGAGCATGTCTCTAAATCTGATGGCTCACCCGTGACATGCGCCGATCGTGAGGCGGAAAAGCTGATTGAGAAGGCCTTGCTTGGTATATTTCCTGATATTCCGGTGATCGGTGAGGAGTCCTTTTCCGAGGGCCGTCGTGTTAATATTGCAGATCATGAGTATTTTTGGTTGGTTGATCCGCTTGATGGAACGAAGGCATTTGTGCGCGGTGAGGGGGAGTTCACTGTCAATATTGGCTTGATACAGCGTGGGGATCCTGTGCTTGGCGTTATCTATGCCCCTGAAAAAGGTGAAATGTATGCAGGTTTTGTCAATGAAGACGGGCAGAAACGCGCTTTTCGTCATTTTGAAGATAGTGACACCGAAAAAGATATGCGCGCGCGATTAATGCCACGTGTCGGGCTGACCGTGATGTCCAGCCATTATCATGGCGGTTCTGCCCCGCAGGATCATTTGCTTGGTGATTTGAAGGTGAATAAGATTATCCGCCGCTCAAGCTCGCTTAAAATATGCGCTATTGCCAATGGTAAGGCTGATATTTATCCGCGTTTTGGCCCTACATGTGAATGGGATACCGCAGCAGGGCATGCCATTTTGCGGGCAGCGGGCGGTGATATTAAGGATTTAAATGGTCATTCTTTGCGTTATGGCGGGGGTCATCCGGAGCTTAAAAAACCGGAATTTATTGCTGAATTTTTTGGTACTGTAGAAGAGTGATTCAAAACTTGTTCTTTCTTTCGGCTTGGGTGTATAATTAGCGATGCAAAAATTTATAAAGAAATATAGTGCTTTTATTGTTGTCGGGGTGATTGCTTTTGCTTTGCTCGGTTGGTACTCGCCTAAATTCCTTCTTGCCCAGACTGTCGGGGATATGATGGAGCAGGCAAAGGTGCCGGGCAAAACATATGACTCCAGTGAGTATAACGATAAAGATATTGAGGCGATGGTCTACCCAGAGGGGAAAGAGGGCTGTGTTGAACGGTTTAAAATGTATGTGATGGTCTCCATGCAATATCAAGCCGGTGAACGTGCCGAGAATTTTGTAAAGATGAAGGCGTTTGTGCCAATCGCGCAGCGCATCTATACAAAAATTAGAGCAACATCTTTGGAGGCAACCACGTTGGAGGCTATGTCTGATTTGGATCGTTGTTATAAAAAGGAAAGTGGTGTCAGTAAAAAGGCCATCCAAAAGAATTATAAGGGCTGCGTGCAGCTTAATGCAGTTGTCCTTGACACGCTGGCTTCTATAAAAAAGAGACAGAAAGTTGATACCGTTATGACGCGTTATTCAAAAGCGTCCTTGTCCCTTATTGATACACCATATGAAGCGATTAATGATCCTGCTCTTATGTTTGTAGGGGCTTTATACAAAAAAGCGCAAGGGACATCTGATGAATATGATGTTTTGCGTAGAGGGCAAGATATTGTTCTGGGATGCTTTATGTAGGGCGCCATAATAAAAATTTAACTTTATTTGCATAATAGATTTTTTTTCTGTATAAGACTTTCTTAATCGGGTAATAAAAAATATTTCAAAGGGGATTTATAATGACAGTGAAATCATCACTTTCAAAACAATTGGCAGCAGTAACATTGGCTGCTGGAATGGCATTTTCAGCAGGTGATGCACTTGCAGATACAACCTCTTCTTCACAAGGCAATGAGTCTAGCACCTCTGTGGCGCAGCAACCTCAATATGAGGCCGCTTTTAAAAATGCGGTGGCGCGTGCAGAAAAGCTTAAAACTGTCCCTGATAGTATGAATGTGAAGCTTGTGCCAAAAACAATGCTTCATAATCATCTGGGCGGGCCCATTACATTAGATTACGTTATTACTTTGGCAGAACTAAAATTGCGTCAGGGGCATCCCATGACTTATGTCGGTGTGATTGTGCCTGAAGGTTCATCAGAAGTGAATATCGAGGTATTTAGTGATAAAAACCCCTTAAATTGGGCGAAACTCTCGGAAGAGGGTAAGCGCTTATACGAGCTTAGAAAAACAGCCTTTGATGTGGTTGTTCAGAATAAATCAGAGCATGGTGCCTATGTTGATGGTGTTTTAATGGTTGAGCATCCACAGGACAAAATGATTAAAACGGCAATTGGTGATATTTCTCCTGAGGGGGCTGTTTTTGTTAAAATGGGCGACCACCCAATCCATATCTATAATTCATTGGAGAAGCTAGAGATCACCCTCAATATTATGTTTGAGCAAGATCTTAATATAACGCCAGCTGATGAATATGAGCGTAAGATCAGAAATAAAGATGCGTTGAATAATCAATCGGCTGGCGGTTCCTCTGAAGGGGGAAGTGATGGGGATACGACAGGTTCTGTAGGACAAGATGAACCGGATGTTTCTTTTTCTATGAACTAATTACATATATTTAAGAATAAAAACGGCACTGATTTTAAATCCAGTGCCGTTTTTGTGTTTGTCTTATGTTTTTTTATGATTTAGCCAAGTGCCATCGTGCGTGTTTGAGCCGCATATATTGGCTCTTCTACAGGTGTCGTCGGAGCCACGGTTGTTGTTGTGCCTTCGGATGCTGATGTAAATGCGGCTGATATAACATTACGTTCTTCTGCAAAAGCGGAGCCGTATGTATTGCCCTGGGGGGTGTTTATATCAACAACATTGCTTGCTTGTTGTGGTACTTGCCCTTCTTCTGCCTTGGATGTGAATATTGATTTTAACTTTGCGACGGGCGCATCTAAAAAATCAAGTGACCATCCATCATCTTCTTTTGATAAAGCAATGGTATCTTCCATCTTGATGGTTTGTGTTTCAATTTCCGCTTCCGGTTTTCTTGTTTGCGCAAGTTTTTCTATATTCTGTGTAATCTCTTCTTTTGTGTTCTCAGTGATAACAATCTCTTGTCCATTAAGGCCCGCCGTTTGAATAAGGTCATCTTTTGCAGCTGTTATTTCTTGCGGGTTTCCACTTGCAACAGCCGCTTTAAATGCATGCTCTTTTTCTGTTGTAGGGTTGCTTAATGCCTTGCGTTCTTCTTCGTATTTCTGCAGTTGCTCTTGCTTTTGATCGCGCTCTGCTTCGATTACAGTTCTGTTTTCATCTAAGCTGCGCTCTAATGCTTCTTGATCGATTGATCCATCGGGTTTTTTGAAGTCATCAATAGACATGCCGCGTGATTGTAAAATTTTCTCAACCTTGCCGCGGCGCGCTTTACCTGATGCAGAATCTTCGTTTATATCGCCATCGTTAAGAATATCCTGAACCGTATCAAGGTCTTTAATATGTTCATTATGTTCCGCAATTTGATCTGATAGCGTGGCTATTTTCTCTTCAAGTGCTGCGAGATAGCGATCAATTCGTTGTTGCTCACTTATTACACTGTTGAGGAATTGGTTTGATTTTCTTTGTTTTTCGCGCTCATTATTTATATGCGCGTCAGGGTCTGTCGTTCCCTGTTTCATATAGCCGCCGGCGGTTACAAGATTTGCATCTGACGGGCCACCACTTTGCTCTGTGATAACATCATCAACGCTGTAATTTTTAATTGTTTTGTTACGATATTCATCAATATGGAATACTTTTGCAACATGTGCTGCCTCGATGTTTTTGGGGGTGTCAAGAAGATGCCCCAAATTCCATTCTGCATGCTCTATAGCATGGAGTGAGAGGGTATCAGCATTATCAAGGTCATCACTTGGATTATTGATCTGTAGCGTCTTATCGACTCCACCTTGTCCAAAAAGATGACTTAAGAATCCTGATTGTAGTTGACCGAAGTCCGATTGTTTGAGCGTAGGCTCCATGTTCTATCACTTTCCTCTTACCATATGCCCTCCACACAAGTGCGTATAATAAGAAATACCCGAATTTACCAAAAGGAATATGCTTTCTCAATCCTATGCAAATAGAATTAAATTCTTGTGTTGTTATCAAGAAATAAGATTTTACATTTCCCCTGTCTTTGACCTGATGCGGAATTTACTCCGTCTTTTTATCATTGACGTTTCCAAGCTACGCCTTTTTTTTGTGCATTGCAAATATTTTTTCAAAAAAAATAATACTCGTAAGTTATTGATACTAATCATACATTTTTAAAATGCAGTTATGCACTTATCATGTACTATTATACATAAAGTAATTAACATAACGTAAATGCTGTTTCTTATTTTTCTGAAATATTTTTTTCTGAGTGTCTGTATTGGGAAGATATAAGCGTGCATAATGCGCCAATATATACAATTTCACCCAGCCACCAGCTTTGCCATGCGCCATATCCCATGGCGGCAACACTTAGAATCGCAATGCTGCTGCTTAATATGTATTTTCGGCTTTGGTCCGGTTGTATTTGAATTTTTTTCGCAAGTGAAAATAATAGCGTGCCCAAAAATAAAACGCCAACAACACCAAATTCAATCCAGATTTGTATTGAAAAATTATGCGGATGTAATGTTGTCGATTTATTGTGGTAAATATGGGCATGTTGAAAGTCTGTGACATAGCGCGTGGCTTCAACCCCGTACCCATAAATCGGGTTGTTGAGGGCGTAATTGGTTACAAAATTCCAAATTTCAACACGATTTCCTGCATAACCTTGGCTGAGCCATGGAATATCTTGCCCCGTGCTGATGAGCGCAGCGTATAGGTAATATACGATGAAGGGGGTTGCGGCAATGATTGCGGTGATAAGAAGGGCGAGGATGCGGTATGACGGCGCATAGCGATAGGGAAATAGTGCGAAAATGAAAAGGCCCATGATACAGGCAAGTTGGGATGATTGGCTATCGGTTAGAACAAACATGAGCAAAGCACTTAGCGTCAGGCCAAAGGTATAGAGCGCTTTTATGGCTCTCGTCTCATTCATGTTTTTGATAAAAGCTAGGGCGATGAAAAGAGTGAATGTAATGCACACAACACCGCGATTGATTTCGGAAGGGTTCGCGTAGTCACCCGGCTCCAGACCGCGAATAATACGGTATAGCGGCATATCCCAAGTCAATTCGATATAACAAAGGGTGCATGCGATAATAACCGCGACAGGAAACATCTGGTAATAAGGACGTAATCTTTCCCTTTCGATTGATTGGCAAAGTGCAAAAAATATAGAGCCAGATATAAGGATTGCAGAAATTTTTAAGCTATGATTAAGGGCTTCAGACGGAGCAATTGACCACAGGACACTGGTTAGGCAAAGGCCGGATATGGATAACGCGCCATATAAATAGGGTTTAGAAAAATTGAGTTTTTTCTTCTCCGCAAACACAAACCATGCAGCGCCGATCAATCCGATAAGCTGCGGCCAAAACGCCATCATGCGGGGGAATTCTATTGTAAGGACCGGCGTTAAAGAGAGCGCTAGCATGAAGAGGAGTGGGAATGCGTTTTTGCGCGTCACTATGAATGCCTTTTTAATGAATGTTGTTCTAGTTATTTAAACATTTTTTTATCTAAGCGGTAGGGGGTATATTTTTTTTTCCCAAGATAATCGCTTTTCCGATCGTCTTATTTGTATAGGATATAAAGAATGCCTTTCACTCAGATTTTAAATGCGGTGCAATGAACGTAGATACGGCCGAAGACCTTCAAATGATTAAACGCGCGACAGCAGGGGATGTTGATGCGTTTGAGGCGTTGGTCAATGCGTATTATGGGGTGATGTTTAAAATGGCCTTTAAATGGTGCGGCAACCAAAGGGATGCAGAGGATATAACGCAAGAGGCGTGCATTAAACTTGCCCGCGGTATTGTGAGCTATAAGGGTGATTCCAAATTTACGAGCTGGCTTTATCGGCTTGTAATCAATACCGCTAAGGATTTCTATAAGTCCCAAAACCGTCATCCGCAAGGCGTGGAAACGCCAGAGGATATTATCGGCAAGGACAGTGCATCAGATGACAATATCTTTGCACATCAAGTCATGGCCGCTGTGCATGACTTGCCCGAGGGGGAGAGGGAATCGATCTTGATGGTTATGGGGCAGGGGTTGTCGCATAAGGAGGCCGCAAAAATAAGTGGTGTTAAGGAAAGTACGATCTCTTGGCGTATCCATGTGGCACGAAAGAAATTAACGACATTATTTGGAAAGGAGGAGCGCTATGGGTAAAAATAATTTTGAAGATGATTTGGCAAAAATATTATCAAATGACCATGCTCCTGAAATTGATGAGAACGCACGTAAGCGTGCGGTAAACATGGCGACGGCAGAATTTAAAATGGCCAATGCAGAAAAAAACAAAAAATATTCCCAAGGAGTTTCATTCTTCTCTCGTCTTATCGGTATGAACAATAAATACCAAGGAGAGAAGAGCATGGAACGCAAAACAAAAAATAAATTGATATATGGCGGCGCGGCAACGGCAATGGCGGTTATATTCGTTGCAGGTCTGAGCAT